>NZ_JBARCR010000288.1:0-8631 GCF_049794275.1 Trebonia sp. | reverse complement strand
GTCCAGCCGGATGAGGCCAGGCGGGCGCGGCTCGCCGGGTACGTCACGGCCGCGGCCAGGCTCGACAGGTAGGCGGGGCTGTTTGCGACGGCGCCACGATCGCGCATAACGATCTTCGTTCGATGCGGACAACGGCGCGAGCGCAGTATTGCCAGCCGCGCCGCCGGGGGCTTGGATAAGGGCACCATGTCGCGTCCTGTCGCTCACCTGGCTAATCTCGACCTGAACCTGCTCGTCGCGCTGCGGGAACTGGTCCGGGAGCGTAGCGTCACGCGCGCGGCGCAGCGGCTCGGCGTGACCCAGCCCGCGGCGAGCGCCGCGCTGTCCAGGCTGCGCAGGCACTTCGGCGACGACCTGCTGGTCCGCGAGCACGGCGAGTACGTCCTGACCGCGCTCGGCGAGCAGCTCGCCGAGCAGGTCGAGGTGGTGTGCGCCGCCGCGGAGCGGCTGTTCGCGGCCAGCACGGACTTCGACCCCGCCACGTCGGAACGCGAGTTCACCCTCGTGATGGCCGACTACACCATCATGGTGATGGGCGAGGCGCTGTCCCAGGCGCTCGGCGCCGCGGCGCCGCGTGCCCGGCTGCACATCCGGCTGGTGCGGGAATCGCTGAGCACCGAGTACGCGGACACCATCCGGTTCGTCGACGGGATGGTCGCCCCGCCGACCAACGGCTTCACGCTGCCCGACACCCGGTCCGCGGAACTGTTCAGGGACCGCTGGGTGTGCCTGGTGGACGCGAACAACCCCGCGCTCGACGCCGGGACGCTGGAGCTGCGGGACATGGCGCTGCTGCCGTGGGTCGCGCCGTACTACCGGAGCAACCAGCGGCAGCCGCCGTCGGTGCCGGTGATGCGGCAGCTGGCGCTGCTCGACATCCAGCCGCGGGTCGCGGTCCGGGTCGAGAGCTACCTGGCCGTGCCGTACTTCGTCGCGGGCACCGACCGGGTGGCGCTGATGCAGGAGCGGCTCGCCACCCGGCTCGCCGCCCAGGCGGGCCTGAAGGTGCTCGAATGCCCCGGCGACCACGAGCCGATCGTCGAGGCGCTGTGGTGGCACCGCCAGTACGAGGAGGACACGGCGCACGCCTGGCTGCGGCGGCTGATCGTGGAAACCGCCCGCCGTCTCTGAAAGCGGCCGCATAAACCGGCATAAACCGGGTTTATGCGGTTCAGTACGATCTTTTGTTTGTTTCCCGGCGGCCGCGAATCTACCGTCCTGGTTATGCCGCATGCGCTTACCGAACTGAAGCTGGAGGCGGTTACCAGGCCGTCCGGCGACTCGGAGCAGGCAGTCCGCGCCGACGTGTGCGTTGTCGGGGCCGGGATCGCCGGCTCGACGGCGGCGATCGAGTCGGCGCGGCTCGGGCGCGACGTGGTGCTGGTGGACTCGCTGCCGCTTATCGGCGGGCAGATGGTCCATTCGCTGATCGGGCTTTTCTGCGGGATATTCGGCAACGCCCCGGAATACCGGCAGCTGACGCACGGCGTTTTCGATGACATATTCCGTGCCCTGGGCTCATCCGGTGATCTTTACTTCTCGCGCGGTCATACCACGACGGTCTTCTACAACGAGGTGGCGCTCGGCCGCTGGCTGGAGAAGACCGTGCGGGACCTCGGGATCCAGGTGGTGACCGGCGCGGTGCTGCAGGACGTGGTGATGCGGGACGGGCGGGTTTTCAGCGCGGGCCTGGCGACTCGCTACGGGAACCTCAGGATCCGCGCCGACGGCTTCGTGGACGCGAGCGGCGACGCCGCCCTGACGTGGCAGGCGGGCCTGCCGTGCTGGGTGCCCGAGCGGCCCATCTACGGCAGCCAGCAGGTCATCGTGGAGAACCTGTCCGAGGAGTACAAGCCGGAGCCCGGCGAGGTGGACGCGGTGCTCGCCGCCCGCGGTGAGGAATTCGGGCTGCTGCGCAGGGGCGGGCTCGCGTTCTTCTTCCCCGGCCGCGGCACCGCGGTGCTGAACGTGACGCACATCGACGCGCCGTTGGATCCCTTGGACGCCTCGCGGGCGATGTTCGAGGGGCGGGACCAGGCGGACCACGCGATCGCGCTGCTGCGCGCCGAGTTCCCGAAGGCGTTCGGCGAAGCGCGGGTGCGGGCCTACGGGTTCCCCGGCCGGCGGCAGACCCGGTGGATCCGCGGGGTGCACCAGCTTTCCGTGGATGAGGTCCGGGCGGGTACCGCGTTTCCTGACGCCGTGGCCCGGACGGCGTGGCCGATCGAGCTGCACGACCGGTCGGACGGCTACGTCTGGGAGATGTTCGACGCCGGCCACGTGCACTACGTGCCGCTGCGGTCGATGACCCCGCCGTCTGTCGCGAACCTCGTGGCGGCCGGGCGCTGCGTGGACGGCGACGCGGCCGCGCTGTCCAGCGTGCGGGTGATGGGGCCGTGTTCGGCGATGGGCGCGGCGGCCGCGCACGCGCTTGACCTGGCGGCGGCCTCGGGCCCGGACGGCAGCGTGCACGACATTGACCTCGGGCGGCTGCGTTCGCGGCTCGCGGCGAACTTGGGAGACGACGGCTGATGTTCCTCACCGACGCTGAGAAGGCGATGCGCGACGGCGCCGAGGGCCCCGCCGTCGCGGCCGCGATGGACCTGCTGCTCCGGTACGGCGCGGCGCTCGACGCCTCGCGATTGTGCGACATCCGCAATGTCGCGGGGACGATGACCCAGCCGTCGCCGGTCAAGGCGCGGCTGGTGAAAGAGCACGGCTGGGACAAGGCGTTCGCGGTCATCAACCTGGACAGCGACGGCGACTTCGAGGTGCCGCCGATGGCGGTGCCGACGTGCCAGCTGCAGCACGGGTTCGGCGCCGACGCGCTTGGTATCGTGCCCTACCCGAAGGAGAACATCGAGCTCCAGGCCAGCGGCGAGGCCTTCTACGGCAGGCACGGGGTGAACATCCTCGCCACCTGCACCCCGTACCAGGTGGGCAACCTGCCCATGCGCGGCGAGCACTGCGCGTGGATGGAGTCCTCCGCGGTGATCTACGCCAACTCGGTGCTCGGCGCGCGGACCAACTGCGAGGGGATCGCCTCGACCGGCGCCGCGTCGCTGACCGGGAAGATCCCCTGCTGGGGCAACCACCTGGATGCGAACCGCTACGGGACGCATCTGGTTGACGTCCGGGTCCAGGTCGACAACTTCCAGGACTGGGGCATGCTCGGCTACTTCGCTGGCGGGGTCGCGGGCGAGGACCACCCGGTGATCACCGGTTCTATCGGGCAGCCGGACCTGACCGATCTCAAGCACTTCGGCGCCGCGGCGGCCACGTCAGGCGGGGTGGAGCTCTACCACATCCCCGGGATCACGCCGGAGAAGCCCACGGTCGAGGCGGCGTTCGGCGGCGCCGTGCCGCCGTCGCCTGCCGTCTACGGGCCGGCGGAGCGGCGGGCGATGTACGAGACGCTCAACGAGATCGGCACCTCCGCGGACGTGGACTTCGTGCTGCTCGGCTGCCCGCACGCCTCGGTCGACCAGATCCGGAGCGCCGCCGCCGCGCTCGACGGCAAGCGGCTGTCCCCGTCGACCGAGCTGTGGATCATGGCACCGCGCGCGCTCAAGGACGTCGCGGACCGCAGCGGCTACACCGAGGTGATCCAGCGGGCCGGCGGCCGGGTGCTCGCCGACTCCTGCCCGGCGATGTCGCGGGCCGCGCCGAAGGGGACCAAGGTGTTCGCCACCGACTCGGCCAAGCAGGCGCACTACCTGCCCGCGATCCTCGGCATCGAGGCCTGGTTCGGCACGCTCGAGGAGTGCGTCGACGCCGCCGTCACCGGACGCTGGAACGGAGGCCTGCGATGAGTGCCGTCATCCTGCATGGCAGAACTGTCGTCCCCGGGGTTGCCGAGGGCGAGGCACTGGTATCGCACGAGCCGATCTCCGGGTGGGGCGGGATCGACCCGGCGCGCGGCGTGATCATCGAACGACGGCACGAGCTGTACGGGGTGTGCTTCACCGGGAAGGTCCTCGTCTTCCCCAGCGCCAAGGGGTCCTCAGGCTGGGCCGGGTTCTTCCAGACGACGCGGCTGACCGGCACCGCCCCGATCGGGATGGTCATCGGCCGCATCTCCGCCAAGTCCGCGCTCGGGGCGGTGGTCACCCGGGTCCCCGCGATCACTGACCTGGACGCCGACCCCTGCGAGGTCATCGACACCGGCGACTGGCTGCTTCTTGACAACTCAACAGTGGAGGTCACCAAGCGATGACGCTGCGATCTAACTACGAGCCCGGCACCTCCCGGTGGGCGACCCGCCGGGCGATGTGGCTGGCGCTCGGGCTGTCCGACGAGGACATGGTCAAGCCCAAGATCGCGATCGTGAACTCCTCGTCCCAGCTCGCGATCTGCTTCAGCCACCTGGACGAGGTCGCCCGCCGGGCCAAGCGGGCGATCGAGCTGGCCGGCGGCGTCGGGTTCGAGGTGCGCACCGCGGCGCCGAGCGACTTCATCACCAGCGCCGGGCACCGCGGCGGGTACATCCTGTCCGCCCGCGACCTGATCCCGAACGACATCGAGGTCCAGGTGGAGGGCGCGCAGCTGGACGGGATGATCTGCCTGGCCTCGTGCGACAAGACCGCGCCAGGCCAGCTGATGGCCGCCGCCCGGCTGAACATCCCGACGATCATCGTCGCCTGCGGGTACCAGGCGAGCGGGAGCTACCGGGGCAGGCACTGCGACATCGAGGACGTGTTCCTCGCCGCGGGGCACGTCGCGAACGGCCGGGTCAGCGTCGAAGAGCTCACCGAGATGAGCGAGCACGCGGTGCTCAGCCCCGGTGTGTGCGCGGGCTTCGGCACCGCCAACACGATGCACCTGGCCTGCGAGGCGCTCGGCATGGCGCTGCCGGGCTCGACCCCGGTGCGGGCGAACAGCGAACGGATGTGGCGGGCGGTCGACGAGGCCGGGGCGCGGATCGTCGAGCTGGTCGCCGAGGACCTGAAGCCGCGGGACATCATGACCCCGGCGGCATTCCGCAACGCGGTCACGACCATCTTGTCGGTCAGCGGCTCGATCAACTCGGTCAAGCACCTGCAGGCGGTGGCGGCCGAGGCCGAGGCGGACGCCGACGTGTACCGGCTGTTCGAGACGCTCGCCGACGGCGTGCCGCTGCTGAGCGCGATCAGGCCCAACGGCGAGACGCCCATCGAGGAGTTCGAGGACGCGGGCGGGACCCGCGCGCTCATGAAGCAGCTGGCCGGGCTCCTCGACACCGGCGCCCGCACGGTCTCGGGACAGACCGTCGCGGAGAACCTGGCCGGCGTCGCGGTCGCCGGCGACGAGGTGATCAGGCCGCCGGAGCGGGCACTCGGCCGGCGCCCCACGATCGTGCTGATCCGCGGCAGCCTCTGCCCGGACGGCGGGATCGTCAAGCTGGCGGTCGCCGACGACCGGCGGCTCGAGTTCACCGGCCCGGCCCTCGTCTTCGAGTCGCCGCCCGAGGCGCTCGACGGGGTGCGCGCGGGGAAGGTCCGCCCCGGCCAGGTCGTGGTGCTGCGCGGCCAGGGCGTCACCGGCTCCCCTGGCATGGGCATGGCCTCGCAGCTGGTGTTCGCGCTGGACGGCGCCGGGCTGACCGGCGAGGTCGCGGTCGTCACCGACGGGCAGCTGTCCGGTCTGGTCAACAAGGGCATCGTGGTCGGCGAGGTGTCCCCGGAAGCGGCGCAAGGCGGCCCGCTGGCGCTCGTCGAAGACGGCGACACGATCCGGATCGACGTCCCCGGCCGGACCGCCGACCTGGACGTCCCGGCCGCCGAGCTGGCCCGCAGGAAGGCGGACCTGCGGGCCAGGCCGCAGGCGCGGGAGGTCGGCTGGCTGTCGGTCTACCAGCGGCTGGTCCGCCCGCTCCCCGAAGGGGCGGTGCTGCGGCCGAGAGAGACTGCGCCGTGACCGCCGCGAGCGCCGAGGAGGACGACGGTCGTGGCAGAGTCGCGCTGGCGGTCAGCGGGCTGTCGGTGTCGTACGGGAACGTGGTGGCGGTGCACGACGCGACGTTCCGGGTCGCGGAGGGAGACGCGTGCGCGATCACCGGGCCGAACGGGAACGGCAAGTCCTCCATCCTGATGGGCATCACCGGCATGGTGCGCCGTCGCGGCGCCGTGGAGATCTTCGGCGCCCCGGCGCCGAACGGCGACGTGCGGTGGGCCGCGCGCAAGGGCCTCACCCTGGTGCCGGAACGCCGCCAGCTGTACCCGGACCTGTCCGCGGGCGACAACATCATCCTCGGCTGCTACTCCTGGACGAGGAGCATGGGGAAGGCGAGAAGGTCCGATTCGTTCGGGCGGGCTGTTGATCTCTTCCCCGAGCTCAAGCCGCACCTGAAGCAGGCGGCAGGCACCCTCTCCGGCGGGCAGCAGCAGATGGTCGCGATCGCGCGCGGGCTGGCCGCCGACCCGAAGATCCTCGCGGTCGACGAGCCGTGCCTCGGCCTCGCCGAGACGGTCGCCAGGCGGGTGTACGACGTGCTGGCGAGGATCCACGACGGCGGCACCACGCTCATCGTCGTGGAGGAGGCGCCCAAGCGGGCGCTGACCTTGTGCAACCGGCGGGTCGAAGTGCGCAACGGGGTCGCGAGCGGCGTGGCAGCTACCTTCCGGGGGGACGACCCCCCGTACCCCCCGTCGAGTGCGGCGGTGTGACATGAAGTTCGGGAACCTCGTCATCGCCGGCCTCGTCACCGGGTCGATCTACGCCGTGTTCGCCGTCTGCGTCGCCGTCTGGTACCGGGTGTCGAACATCCTCAACCTCGCCGTCGGCGACTTCGCGATGGTCGGCGCGCTCGGCGTCGACAACCTGTACCGGGTCAAGGGGCTGCCGCTGTGGGCGGCGATCGTCACGACGCTGGCCGTCGTGGGGGCGTTCTCGTACCTGTATGACCAGGTGGTGCTCAGGATCGCGCTGGACGGGCGGCGGCAGATGGAGGGCATCGTCGTCACGTTCTTCTTCACCTTCGCGCTGTCGTTCTTCATCGACGGGGTGGCGAAGATGCTGTTCGGCACCGACGTGCACGCGGCGCCCGCGCTGTGGAACGGCGCGTCGCTGAGCTGGGGCAGCCTGCACCTGGAGCGTGCCGGGCTGCTCGTGCTCGTCTGCGCCGTGATCATCGGCGGCGCGTTCTGGGTGTACATCAGGTACACGCTCGGCGGGAAGGCCATGGAAGCCAGCGGCGAGAACGCCATCGGGGCGCGGATCGCGGGCATCGACACCCGGCGGTACCGGCGGCTGATCTTCGTGGGGACGGCGGTGATCGCCGCGATCTTCGGCATCGTGGAGTCGCCGATCACCGGGTACACGTACCTGTCCGGCGCGACCATCAGCCTGACCGGGTTCCTCGCCGCCGCCTACGGCGGGTTCCGCAAGCCGGGCCGGGCGCTGGTCGCCGGGCTGTCCATCGGCGTGCTCGAGGCGCTGCTCGGCGGCTACGTCAGCGCCGAGTACGGCGACACGGTGCTGTCCGCGATCCTCGCCGCGCTGGTGCTCGCCTGGCCGCGCGGGCTCGGCTTCGAATCGGCGGTAACCCAGTGACCGGGCTGGGCGGGTTCGCCCGGCGCACCGAGCGCACCGGGCTTGCCGGGCTTGACGGGCTCACCGGGGTGTCGTCGCGGCTGCCGCGGGCGCTGACGCCGACGGCCGTGGTCCTCGTCGTCGGCGCGGTGATCGTGCTGGTCTACGGGCAGCAGTACACCGGGTCGGTGTTCGTGCTGGCGGCCTGCTACGCGATCGTCACCGCCGGCATGGCGGTGCAGATCGGGTTCAGCCAGCAGATCGCGTTCAGCCAGTCCGTGTTCATGGGCGTCGGCGCCTACGGCGTCGCCATGCTGAACACGCACTTCTCGATGCCCGTGCTGGTGGCCACGCCGATCGTGCTCGTCGGCGCCGGGCTGGTCGCGCTGGTGCTCGGCTCGGTCGTCACCCGCGCTTCCGGGCTCGCGCTCGCGGTGGCCACGCTGATGCTGCCGCTGATCGCGGCCGGCTACGTGAGCTCGGCGGGGTACCTCGGCGGCGTCGTCGGCGCGCCGCTCACCGGAACGCTGTGGCCGTCGTCGTCGTCGACCTCCACGACGGTGATCGCGGTCGCCGGCGGCCTGATCGTCGTGGTCTTCCTGGCCATCGCCGTGTTCGTCGCGTCGCGGATCCTGACGTCCGACATCGGGCTCGAGCTGTTCGTGCTCGGCGTGGACGAGCGCACCGCCGCCGCGATGGGGGTGCGCACCCCGCGCCGCAAGCTGGAGCTGTTCGTGCTCGGCTGCGTGTTCGCCGCGCTCGGCGGCGCGGCCTACGCGGGCACCCAGCAGTTCGTCCCCGAGACGCTTGTCGACCCGACGTCCGAGCTCGCGCTGCTGATCATGCTGTTCATCGGCGGCCGGCGGTCCATCATCGGCGCGGTCATCGGCGCGCTGGTGATCCAGTACCTGCAGGGCGCCAGCAACTGGGTGAGCGTGAACATCCTGGTCGTCGAGGGAGTGCTGCTCACCGTGGTGCTGCTGGTGGACCCGGAGGGGCTGGCCGGCATCGTGGCGACCGCCGTGGCCTGGCTGCGCCGGAAGGCGTCGCCGACCGGCGGTGGCGATGTTGCCGGGGACAGCGTTGCCGGGGCCAGTGCGGCGGCCGGGGCCAGTGTCGCGG
>NZ_JBARCR010000287.1:0-2174 GCF_049794275.1 Trebonia sp. | reverse complement strand
CGAGACCGTTCGATATAAGGAAGGTCCCGTAACCGGCGACGAACGGTCAGGTGGTCGCGATGACAAGCCAAGACGGCGACGGCAGGCAGATCGCGGTGTTCCTGCTGGATGACCACGAGGTAGTCCGCAGGGGAGTGCGCGACCTGCTCGAGGCCGAGCCGGACATCCGGGTGGTCGGCGAGGCGGGCACCGCGTCGTCCGCGCTGGCCCGCATCCCGGCGCTGCGCCCCGACGTGGCCGTGCTCGATGTGCGGCTGCCGGATGGCGATGGCGTCACGGTGTGCCGGGAGATCCGGTCCCGGATGCCTGAGGTGGCGTGCCTGATGCTGACCTCGTTCGGCGACGACGAGGCGCTGTTCGACGCGATCATGGCCGGGGCGGCCGGATACGTGCTGAAGCAGATCCGCGGTACCGACCTGGTCGGCGCGGTGCGCACCGTGGCCTCGGGGGAGTCGATGCTGGACGCCCGCGCGGCCGGGCAGGTGATGGCCAGGCTTCGTGACCAGTCGCACAAGCGCGACCCGCTTGCCGGGCTCACCCCGCAGGAGCGGAGGATCCTGGAGCTGATCGGCGAGGGGCTGACGAACCGGCAGATCGGCGAGCGGATGTTCCTCGCTGAGAAGACCGTGAAGAACTACGTGTCCGCGCTGTTCGCCAAGCTGGGCATGGAGCGCCGCACGCAGGCAGCCGCCTACGCGGTGCGCGTGTTCGACGAGCGTGACGGGGCTGGGCACGGCGGAAGCCCTGCCGATTAGGGACCTTAGTCTCTCGGCCCGGCGTTCCTGTCGCGGGCATCCTGCTTGCCATGGACGTTAACGGCTCGGTGCTCGAGCATCTGTCACGAGACGAGTGCATGCGGCTGATGGGCTCGGTGCCCGTCGGCCGGATCGTCTACACCAGGCAGGCGCTGCCCGCCGTGGAGCTCGTCAACTTCGCGCTGGACGACGGCGACATCATCATCAGGACGGACGCCGGCGGCAAGCTCGCCGCCGCGACCCGCGGCGCCGTGGTGGCGTTCGAGGCCGACAGCCTGGACGTCACCGGGCATGCCGGCTGGAGCGTCACCGTCGTCGGGCACGCCACGGCGGTGACCGACCGCGAGGAGATCCGCCGCCTGGAGCAGCTCCCGCTCACCCCATGGGCGCCGGGAAAGCGCGACCACTTCGTCCGGATCTCGTCGGTGATCGTGAACGGCCGGCGGATCGAGGCCGGGCAGTTGGCGCGAGGCAGCGATGCGCGTCCTATCTGAACGCAGGCTCGCGGTAGAGCTCGGCGCGCTGGCCGGCACCCCGCGGGTCGTGGCCGGCGGCAACTACGCCACCCCGTGGCGGGCCCTGTCGGTGCTCGACGGGACGGTAGCGCGGTACCGGCTGTTCGCGCTGAACGCGCAGGCCGGGATGCCGGACCGGGACGGCGTGACGTTCGAGTCGCCGTTCGTAGGGCCGGGCATGCGCGGACACGGCCGGCTCCGCTACTTCCCCTGCCGGCTGTCGCTGGTGCCGTCGCTGCTGGCTACCGCCCTGCCGCCGGACGTCGTGCTGGTGCAGACGTCGGTGCCATCTGACGGCACCGTGTCGCTCGGTACCGAAGTGAACGTGCTGCCCGCGGCGATCGAAGCCGCCAGGGCTCGCGGCGGGCTGGTCGTCGCGCAGCTCAACCCCCGCGTCCCGTACACCTACGGGGATTCGGTGCTGCCCTGCGACGTCATCGACTACGCGATCGAGGCGGAGGCGCCGCTGCAGGCGTTGGCGCCGCGGCCCGCGACCGAGGTCTCCGCGGGTATCGCCAGTCGGGTGGCCGCGCTTGTCGGCGACGGTGCGACGCTGCAGCTCGGCATCGGCGCGGTGCCTGACGCCGTGCTGGCCGGGCTGCACGACAGGCGCGGGCTGGCCGTGTGGTCAGAGATGTTCAGCGACGGCGTGCTCGGCCTGGCCAAGACGGGCGCGCTGGACCCGGCGCGGCCGGTGACCGCCTCGTTCGCGTTCGGCAGCGCCGACCTGTACGCCTGGCTGGACCGCAACCAGGACGTGCGGATGCTGCGGACCGAGACGGTGAACGACCCGGCGCGGATCGCGCGCCAGCGGCGCATGGTCTCGGTGAACAGCGCGCTCCAGGTCGACCTGCTCGCGCAGGCGAACGCGACGTGGGCCGGCGGGCGGATCCACTCCGGGTTC
>NZ_JBARCR010000286.1:0-6597 GCF_049794275.1 Trebonia sp. | reverse complement strand
TGTCCGGCCGAGGTCGTTTGAACTTCCTGCCAGGCAGGCTGGGCTGCTCCCTAACGCGCGGCATGTCCCCCACCTGGGCACGGTGCGCACCAGCCCCTCGGCGGCCAGGACGCGCAGCACCCTGGTGATCGTGGCCTGGGAGACGTGGTAGTACTCGGCCAGCGCCGCTGTCGCGGTACGCGGACGACGCGGCGATGCACTCCATCAGGGCGGCCTCGAGCCACGCCGGCCGCGGGCCCGCGTACACGTTGACCGCGAAGTCGAGCAGCCGCGGGCCGGTCTCGGCGTCGCCGTGATGGTGCAGGTCCACCCGCCGAGATTACGCGGCGCCGCTGTCGGGGGCGTCAAGGCCACCGCCGGGCAGCGGCGGCAGGTAGAACGCGGTGGTCTCGGCCACGGCGGCGGCCGCTTCCGCCTCGGACGTCCCAGCCTGGCCGGACGCCACGCCCCAGGCCGCGCTGCTGCGGGTGATGAACTCCCGCGCGTCCGGCGAGGTGGCCCAGGCGGCGGGATCGTCCGGCCGGTCCTGACCCGTGCTCAGGTACAGGAACAGGCCGAGCAGCGCCAGGTCCCAGCCGACGCCCACCGCGCCCGGCCCGTACTTGGTCCAGAACTCCGGATCGACGACCGCGGTGTGCGCCAGTTCCAGCACGGTTTCCGCGCTGTCGCCCGGCGCTAGCCGGACCTCGACTTCCGACGCCGGCCCTTCGCCCATGACCCAGGTCACCCGCAGCAGCCGGGGCGGCTCGCAGCTCAGGATCTCGCCGCCTGCGTTGCCTTCGAGCTGGTACTTGCCGCCCAGCCGGAGATCCCCGCTGACCGGCATGAGCCAGCGGCCGATCCGTTCGGCGGTGGTGCAGGCGTCCCACACGTCCTCGATCGGGGCCGGGAAGGCGCGCCGCACCACGACGGTGCGGGTCACGGTGCCGCCGTCTCCGCCGCCGCTCCCGGCGCGGACCGCGCGGTGCGCCTGGCTGATCTGGTCGATGATCTCGCTCATGGTTCCTCCGTCTCCCGCCGCCGGTCGCGGCATCCCCTGGCCAGCTCGGTGGCCAGCGCGTCCAGGCGCTGCTCCCAGAACCGCCGGAACTGGCCCAGCCATTCGTCGACCTCCCGCAGCGGCGCGGTGTCCACCGCGTACAGCCGCCGGGCGCCCGCCGCCCGGACCGTGGCGAACCCGCTCTCCCGCAGGACCCGCAGGTGCGCGGACACGGCCGGCTGCGAGATGCCGAACTCGGCCTGGATGGCCGCGGTCAGCTCGCCGGACGTCTGCTCGCCGCCGGCGAGCAGTTCCAGGATGCGCCGCCGGACCGGGTCGCCGAGGACGTCGAACGCGTGCATGCCGCCATCATATCAGGATCGGTTTATATAAGGGAGATCTGATATCACGGTCAATGCGAGTCGCGCGGGACCTCGTGACCGCTGGCGCCGACGAGGAAGTCCAGGTCGGCGCCGGTGTCGGCCTGGAGCACGTGGTCAGTGTAGAGACGGGTCCAGCCGCGGGCGGCCGCGGGCGGCAGGGCGGTCCACTCCGCGCGGCGGCGCGCGAGCTCCTCGTCGGGCACCTCGAGCGTGAGGGCACGGGACGGGACGTCGAGCGTGATCCAGTCGCCGGTGCGGACCAGCGCCAGCGGGCCGCCCGCGGCGGCCTCGGGCGTGACGTGCAGCACGACCGTGCCGTAGGCGGTGCCTGACATCCGGCCGTCGCAGATCCGCACCATGTCCCTGACGCCGCGGTTCAGCAGCTTCTTCGGCAGCGGCACGTTGGAGACCTCCGGCATGCCGGGGTAGCCTTTCGGCCCGCAGTACCTGATGACCAGCACGGTGTTCTCATCGGCGTCGAGGTCCGGGTCGGCGACGACCGCGTGGTAGGCCTCGGGGGAGTCGAAGACCAGGGCGCGGCCGCGGTGCTTGAGCAGGTGCGGCGAGGCGGCGGACTGCTTGAGCACCGCGCCGTCCGGTGCGAGGTTGCCGCGCAGCACAGCGGTGCCAGTGCCCGGCGGCTGGAACGGCGCGTCCATCGCGTGGATGACGTCCCGGTTCCAGCACGGCGCGTCGGCCACGTTCTCCGCGACGGTGCGGCCGGTGACGGTGATCGCGTCGCCGTGCAGCAGACCGCCCAGCTCGCGCATCACCGCGGGCAGGCCGCCGGCGTAGCAGAAGTCCTCCATCAGGTACTGCCCGCTCGGCTGCAGGTTCACCAGCGTGGGCACGTCGGCGGCGAGCGCGTCGAAGTCGTCCAGGCTGAGCGGGACGCCGAGGCGGCCGGCGATCGCCAGCAGGTGGATCACCGCGTTCGTGGATCCGCCGATCGCGGCGTTGACCCGGATCGCGTTCTCGAACGCCTGCCTGGTCATGATCGCCGACGGCCGCAGGTCGTCCTCCACGAGGCCGACGATGACCTGGCCGGCCCGCTGCGCGGTCTCATACCGGCGCGCGTCGACCGCGGGCCAGGCCGCGGAGTACGGCAACTGCATGCCGAGCGCCTCGGCGACCGACGCCATCGTGGACGCGGTGCCCATCGTCATGCAATGCCCGTCGGAGCGGGACATGCAGCCCTCGGCGAAGAAGCACTCCTCTTGCGTCATCCGGCCGGCCAGCAGGTCTTCCTCCCAGCGCCACACCGCGGTGCCCGAGCCGACGTCGGTGCCCTGGTACTTGCCGTTGAGCTTCGGGCCGCCGGTGACCATGACCGCGGGCAGGTCCACGCTGGCGGCCGCCATCAGCAGGCCCGGGGTGGTCTTGTCGCAGCCGGACAGCAGCACCACGCCGTCCAGCGGGTTGGCGCGGAACAGCTCCTCTGCCTCCATGGCGAGCAGGTTCCTGTACAGCATCGCGGTGGGCCGCAGCAGCGTCTCGCCGAGCGCCATCGCGGGGAACTCGAGCGGGAAGCCGCCGGCCTGCCAGACGCCCCGCTTGACCGATTCGGCGACGCGGTGCAGGTGGACGTTGCACGGCGCCAGTTCCGACCATGTGGTCGCTATGCCGATCACCGGCCGCCCGTCGAACACCTCGGTTGTGAATCCCTGACTCCGCATCCATGACCGGTGCGTCATTCCCGACCGTCCCGTCGCCCCGAACCACGCCGCGCTTCGCCTGTCACCGTTATTCGCCATATGTCTATGTCTAGTGCACGGCGATCGGGATGGCTATGTCCGATTCCTTCCCCTCGCCGGACCGCAGCCGCCCGGCCTGCAAGGCGAGCGTCCCGGCCCGCGGCTCAGCTGCCCGGGGGGAAGGCGTAGGACGAATGCGGCGGCACGTGCGGTCCCACTTCGAGCACGATCTCGGCGTGCCGCGTGAGCGGCACCGCGCCCGGCGCGCCCGGCCAGGGACGGCCGTCGACGAAGACGTTCACGCGCGTCCCCGGCCCCGCGCGGAACGACGCCAGCCGGGTCGCGGAAAGCGACTGCCCCCAGGACCGGAACAGCATGGCCACCGTGAGGCTGGCGCCGGGACGGACGAGCACGAGGCCGGTCGGGTCCAGCGTGACCAGCGCGCCGTAGCAGCTCGCGCGGGTGATCCGCCCGGTCACGGACGTACCAGGGGAGTGGGTGCCGATCCCGGCGGGCAGCAGCACGACACGGTTGCCGGCGAATACCTCCACGTGCACGCCGTCACGTGGCCCGAGCGCGGGCAGGCACGATCCGGCGACCGGCCCGGTCGCCGGCGGCTGGAAGTCCGGGCCGGCTCCGATCGGCCGCGCCTGGCTGAGCAGTCCCTGCGGGATCGGCGCGTTAGCGGGGTTCGAGCCGCTGGCATCGGGACGCGGAGCGCTGGGCCCCGTTCCGCAACCGGTCACGATGGCCGCGGCTATGATCGGCGCTGCGAACCGCAGGAGATTGCGCACGATTGTGATCTGCGTCGCGCTTTCTCCATTTCATTTCCGCATACCCTCGGAGTGGGTCGGCGCCCGGAGTTCGTAGCGTAATCAGGTTACGCCAGGAACCCAGGGCGTCTCGGGAGAGACTAAATCGGACATGCGACACGATCGGGGTGTGCTGACGCGCGGCCGCTGGCTTCTGGCAGCTGTCCTGCTCGCCTGCTGCGCGCTTGGCGCGTTCGCGCCTGCTGCGCGCGCCGACGGAGACCCGGCAAGCGACGTGCTGGTCTACCAGAACCTGTTCGTGACCTCCGAGTCGGGCATGTCCACGGGACAGCAGGCGGAGGTGGCGAGCCTGCTGGCGTCGGCGGCGCACGCGGGCTTCCCCATCCGGGTGGCGATCATCGGCGCGCCCGTTGACCTGGGCGCGGTCACCGCGCTATGGGACAAGCCGTCCGCGTACGCGAGCTTCCTCGGCATCGAGCTGTCGCTCGTCTACAAGCAGCGGCTGCTGATCGTGATGCCGAACGGGTTCGGCTTCAACTGGACCGGCCATCCGTCCGGTCCGGCCTACCAGGTGCTGTCCCAGGTAGACATCGGCGCGGGCGGAGACGGCCTGACCACCGCCACCGTCACGGCCGTGCAGACGCTCGCCGCCGCCTCGGGCATCAAGCTCGCGACGCCCGCCGCGCCTGCGACGCCATCGCACGGCATCTCCAGGCGCCAGTTCGCGGAGTGGGCGCTGATCGCGATAGCGTGCCTCGCCGCCGCCGATGTGCTCTACCGGCTGACGCGGCGCTTCGGGCCGCGAGTGAAGCGGCAGTGGCGGCCGTGGCTCGCCTCGGTTCCGCGGCAGCTGCGGCGGCCGGTCGTCGGCACCTCGGTCGCGGGCTTCCTGGTGCTCGCGGTCACCGCGGGGATCGTCATCCACGTGGTGACCGGACCGCCGGCCAGCGGCGCGAGCATCCCGCAAAGCACCCTGCTCGCCGAGAACCCGGGCCTCGACCCTGGCAAGTCCCTGTCGGGCGCCGCGCCAGGCTTCACGCTCACCGGCCAGTCCGGCCAGCCGGTCTCGCTGGAGTCTTACCGCGGCAAGGTCGTGATCCTGGCGTTCACCGACCCCGGGTCCACGACGCTCGGCCCGATGACCACGGCCGCGCTGCTCGACGCCAAGACCATGCTGGGCGCGGCTGGATCCCAGGTCCAGCTGCTCGGCATCGACGCCAGCCCGACGGCGATCTCCGTCTCTGCCGTGCGGTCGTATTCGGAGTTCCACGGGATGCTCTCCCGGTGGAGCTTCCTGACCGGCTCCTCGTCACAGCTGCGGAGCGTGTGGCAGGCCTACAGCGTCGGCGGCGTGACGCTCAGCCAGAGCCAGGCCGACCAGAGCCCCGCGGTCTTCGTCATCGCCCCGGACGGCAAGCTGGCGAAGCTGTACCTGACCCGGCAGTCGTATGCCGCCGTCGGGCAGTTCGGCCAGCTGCTGGCGGATGAGGCAGCGCGCCTGCTGCCCGGCCACCCGGCGGCGCCGTCACATCTGTCGTACGCCAAGCTCGCGGGCGCGAGCCCGGCGGCGACGACCACCCTGCCCCGGGCCAAGGGCGGGAACGTCACCATCGGGCCCGGTGATCCTGCCCAGTCACGGCTGTACCTCTTCCTCGCCACCTGGGACCAGCAGAGCACTGACCTGGCGAGCCAGCTCAAGTTGCTCAACAGTTACCAGCTGGCCGCAGGCGCCGCGGGGCTGCCCAGCCTGACCGCGGTGGACGAGGGCAGCCTCGAGCCGTCCGCGTCGGCGATCACAGGCTTCCTCGCGGGCCTGAAATCTCCGTTGTGGTATGAGCTCGCGGTTGACCGCGGGCAGGTCGCCGACGGTTACCGGGTACGAGGCGCGCCCTGGTTCGTGCTGGTCTCCCCGTCCGGCAAGCTCCTGTGGTCCTGGAACGTATCTACTTCCGGGTGGCTCACCAATGCCACCCTCGACCAGCACGTGCGGGCCGCGCTCGCGCAAGCGAAGTAACGCTGAAGGAGGATCCGCATGGTCAAGGTCGACCGCCTGCGTAGTCAACTCCGGCGCGCCATGCCGGCGGGCTTTCTTCTCCTGGGCGTGCTGATCGGCGCGCTCCTCGTGATCGCGTTCGGCAGCGGGGATACGACCAGTACCCCCTCCGCGACCAGCAGCTCAGCGGGCAACTCGTCCAGCGGCGGGATGAACATGGGGACCGGTGCCACGTCTGGCGCGTCGGCCGGCGGGATCAAGCCCGTGCCCATGCAGCAGCTGGGCGTCGCGGACTGGCAGGGCATGAAGATCACCGCGGACGCGATGACCCCGGTGCCGTTCATTGTCTACAACGGCACCACCTCGCAAGAGATCAAGCCCGCTAAGAACACCAGCTTCCACCTGATGGTGCAGCTCAACGACGCTCAGACCGGCGTGGTGATCCCGTACGCGTCGGTGTGGGCGACCGTCACGAAGGGCTCGGCGATGCCCTTCGACGACCGGCTGTGGCCCATGATCTCCCGGTACATGGGGCCGCACTACGGGGACGACGTGAGCCTTCCAGGGGCCGGCACCTACAAGCTCACCCTGCTGGTTTCCCCGCCGGTGTCCGCCCGCCACGTGGAGTACCAGAACGTGTGGCTGAAGCCGCACCAGGTGACCTTCACCTTCCACTGGGCGGCGACGCCGGCGTCATGAGCGGGATGCCGATGCTGGGCCGCGCGCTGGCGTCGCTGACCCGGCGCCGGTTCCTGCTCGGTGCCGGCGCGGTGGC
>NZ_JBARCR010000285.1:0-3831 GCF_049794275.1 Trebonia sp. | reverse complement strand
GGATCGTGCGGGTGCGCGGGCCGGCCCGCAGCACCTGCGACGGCAGCGTATGGCCGACCGCGCGCTCGGCCTCGGCGGCAGCCTCGATCATCGCCTCGAGGTCGATGCCGGTGTCGATGCCCATGTCCTCGACCATGTGCACCAGTTCCTCGGTGGCGATGTTGCCGGTGGCGCCGGGGGCGTAGGGGCAGCCGCCGAGCCCGCCCACCGAGGCGTCGAAGTCCGCCACGCCCAGCTCGAGCGCGGCGAGCACGTTGGCGAGCCCGGTGCCGCGGGTGTTGTGGAAGTGCAGGTTCAGCGACGTCTCGGGATTCGCACCGCGGAACGCGCCCACCAGCGCGCGTACCCGGGTCGGCGTCGCCATCCCCGTCGTGTCGCCGAACGACGCCGAGTCCGCCCCGTCGCGGACGGCCCTCGACGCGACCTTGACGACCCGCTCGACAGGCACATCACCCTCGTACGGGCAACCCCAGGCGGTAGCGACGATCACCTGAACGGTCGCGTCGCGCAGGTGCGCCATGTCGATGATCGCCGCGATCTCGTCGAGCGATTCTTCCGTGGTCCTGTTCACGTTCTTCAGGTTGTGGGTCTCCGAGGCCGAGACGACGACCTCCAGCTCCCTGACCCCGGTGTCCAGCGCGCGGACGGCGCCGCGCAGGTTCGGCACCAG
This sequence comes from Trebonia sp., assembly GCF_049794275.1. Taxonomy (NCBI): domain Bacteria; kingdom Bacillati; phylum Actinomycetota; class Actinomycetes; order Streptosporangiales; family Treboniaceae; genus Trebonia; species Trebonia sp. The sequence continues at coordinate 3,161 of NZ_JBARCR010000285.1, read as the reverse complement.
GGCGGAGTAGCGCACGTTCGGCGCCCTCTTGATCCGCGACCACACCTCGTCCGCGTCGGCCATCTGCGGAATCGCCGTCGGCCTGACGAACGACACCGCCTCGATCCGCGCCACCCCGGTGCGTGACAGCGTGTCCACCAGGGCCACCTTGGCGTCCGTGGGGATGGGGTCCTCGTTCTGCAGACCGTCGCGTGGACCGACCTCGCGCAGCGAGATCTTCGCCGGAAGTTCCCAACTCACGGTTCCAGGCTAATCCGCCGCGGCAACGCCCTGGCCACCCGGCTCGCTTGCGGGGCTTATTCGCCTGGCCAGCGCGGGGCGCGCTTTTCCGCGAACGCCGCGATGCCCTCCCGCCGGTCGGCGGACAGCGCCGCGGTACGCCAGGCGGCGTCCTCGATGTCGAGCGCCGGGTCCAGCGGGACGCCCCAGCCGTTGCGCAGCGCCCGCTTCGCGGCCTTGACCGCTACCGGCGAGTTCTTCGCGATCGTCGTGGCCACCTCGATGGCCGTGGCCCTCGCCTCGCCGGCCGGGACGCGACGGGCGACGAGCCCGATGTTGTACGCCTCGTCGATGGTGACGCGGCGGCCGGTGAGGATGAGGTCGGCGGCCAGCCCGGTGCCCAGCCTCCTCAGCGCCAGCTGCGTCCCGCCGCCGCCGGGTACCAGGCCGACGGTGACCTCGGGCAGGCCGAACACCGCGTTCTCGTCCGCCACGATGATGTCGCAGCTCATCGCGAACTCGCAGCCGCCGCCGAGCGCGTAGCCGTGCACGGCGGCCACCGTGGGCTGGGGCAGGTCTCGCACCCCGCCGAACGCCGCGCGGAACACCTCGCGCTGCCGCAGGATCTGCGCGTCGGTCATGGCGTTGCGTTCCTTAAGGTCCGCGCCCGCGCAGAAGGCCTTTGTCCCCGCGGCGCTGAGCACGACCGCCCTGACGCCGGGGTCGCCGCCCAGGTCCGCGCAGGCTTCGGCGATGGACTCAGCCATCGCGGTGTTCAGCGCGTTGAGCGCGTCCGGGCGGTCGAGCACGATCTCCGCGACGTGGTCAACGCCAGTGTCCTTGCGCACGGTGATGCCGTCATAGTCCACAGCGCTGAAGGCTAGTCCATGGTGTGCGGCGTTACGGGCCCGTGGCGTGCGAGTCGTCCCGGTCGGCGCGGGCCCGCTCGTCCTCGACGAGCTGGAACAGCGTTGCCTGGACTCGTTCCGCGTTCGGGATCTCGGTGAGTCTTAGCTGGCCATGCTCGCCCGCCGACTCCACGACCAGCGTGCCGCTGCCGAGCAGCCGGTCCAGCGGCCCCTTGCGGAACGAGACGTCGGTAATCCGGGACAGCGGGATATCCCGGCCGTTGCGCGCGATGATCCCGTCCCGGAGCCGCAGCCGCCTGGTGGTCAGCTCATATGCGGTCGTACGCCACCTGAGCAGCGGAATCGTCAGGCACCACATGAGCAGCACAATGGCCACGACCGCCAGCGCCAGCCGTTCGCCGTCGGCTGCCCTGCTGGCCGGGATGAGCACCTCCCCGATAAGCAGCACAGCCACCACGACAAACGTCAGCAGGATGGGCCGCACCAGCGTCTTCCAGTGCGGATGCAAGATAGCAACGACTTCTTCGCCCGTCGCTAGCGAGCGGTCAGATCCCATACCAGACATCGTAGTTCCTTCGCTTTGTTCCTGTTTTCTGTCGTCCTGACGACAGAAAACAGGAACAAAGCACTGCCTAGCATGAGTATTCAGCCTCACAGAGGGCCTGACGGATTTGGGCGGCCACGTAGTCCGGCTGGTAGCGGACCACCCAGGCCGGGAAACGCAGCACGCGGTAATGCTCGAGTTGGAGGCCATTGCCGCGGTCCATGTCATCCCAGTAGGTGCGCACGTCGATGTGACCAGCCCCGTCGATCTCGACAACCAGCTGGGCCTTCTCCCAGACCGCATCGAGCCATCTCCGGCGTCCATGCGCGTCGCGCAGCGGTACCTGCCGGTCGGGTGCGGGCAGTTTGAACTGGCGCACCACGAGACTCGTGAAGTCGAGTTCGGACAGGGCGTGCGCGCCGCCCGCTATATCGCCTAGCGTCTGGCTGATGATCTTGCGCCGGTGCAGGCGCTCGTTGCGGTCAAGCTCGGCCACAAGGTCGGTGACGCGTACCAGTCGTTGCTGGACTCCAGCTGCGAGCACAGCCTGAGCACCGCGGTCGGTCCCCATCCATGCCGCAGCGTCCACGAGCGACCGAGCGATCCTCGTCTGTGGTGGCTGCCTGGCCGGGTGGATGTCCGCAGGCGCCAGATTCCTCGAGTAGTGCACGACCAGCGGCAATGACGGTTGGATGGACCGAACTGCGTGGCGTGCCCTCGCCGGTATTAGGAGATGAATCGAGCTGGCCTTTTCATCGAAACCGCGGAAACCCTGGAGGCGCGCGGCCGTGAGTCCGGCGAGCGCCGCACCTTTCCCCGCCCACAACGCCGCAATGCGAAGTGTCTGCTGCGGGGTCAGCGGACCAGAATGTGCCACGACGATCCCGCGGCACGGCTGCTGCCAGCGCCCAGAGGTCAGCTGCCAGCGAAGCGCGGCCGGGGAAAGGTAGTCGAGCGCCGACCTGGTATCAAGTACGCCGTCCTGCCAGGCCAAGAGATCATCAAGCGCCATCGGTGATTCGCACTGTGGGGTCATGACAACACGGTCGGCCAATGATGCTGCTCGCGGTTTGTCGACCCGTCTGCCTGTGGAAAACGCTTCAGTTATCCACACAGTGAGGACGGGGCGCTTGCGCTCGAGCGTCCAGTCTGCTATTTGTTCCTGTTTTCTGTCGTCCTGACGACAGAAAACAGGAACAAAGCGGAGGACAACACTGATGAGGAGGGGTGCATGATCGCGCGAATTTGGCGCGGGTGGGCGCCACCGGGACGGGCTGACGACTATCAGCGTCACTACGAGACAGAGGTTAGCGAGCACCTGACGGCGGTGAACGGGTTCCGCGGCGCCCAGCTGCTGCGCAGGGACGAAGGCGGGGAGATCGCCTTCACCTCCATTACCTGGTTCGCGGACCTGGACGCGGTTCGCGGGTTCGCGGGGGACGACTACGAGCAGGCGGTGATCGAGGACGCGGCCCAGGCGGCACTCAGCCGCTGGGACGAGCGTGTCTCGCACCACGAAGTCGCGGTGC
>NZ_JBARCR010000284.1:0-2553 GCF_049794275.1 Trebonia sp. | reverse complement strand
GCCGTGACGAGCGCGTTGAACGGCCCGGCCAGGCCGCCGCTGGCAGTCACGGCCAGGCCGCCCCAGGTATTGACGATGCCGTCCCACAGCTGCTGGCCCTCGGATCCCAGCTCGTCGCGCCGCACATACGGAATCCGCGTCATACCCGAATAGTAGGAGGCAGGCAGGTGCCGCCAGCGCGCTGCTGCGCTGATCGTGGCCCGAGCCGCCCGGGTAAGATGAGTCGATATCCCACCGTCACCAGCTGCTACAGCCGCAGCTATGAGCCGTGAGGGCATCATGACCGACTCTCCGAAGTTCTCCCCGGTAGGCCTCACCTACGACGACGTGCTGCTGCTGCCGGCCCACTCGGAGCTGATGCCCAGCGAGGCGGACACCGGTACCAGGATCACCCGCAGGCGCCGGCTCCGCATCCCGCTGGTCTCGTCGCCGATGGACACCGTGACCGAGGCGCGGATGGCGATCGCGATGGCGCGCCAGGGCGGCGTCGGCGTGCTGCACAGGAACCTGGCCATCGAAGAGCAGGCGCAGCAGGTCGACCTGGTGAAGCGCTCCGAGGCAGGCATGGTCACCGACCCGGTGACGTGCGGCCCGGACGCGACGCTCGCGGACGTTGAGCGGCTGTGCGCGCACTACCGGATCTCCGGCGTCCCGGTGACCAGCGATGACGGCAAGCTCCTCGGTATCGTGACAAACCGCGATATAAGGTTCGAATCCGACCTGTCGCAGCGGGTCGCCGACGTGATGACGCCCATGCCGCTGATCACCGCGCCGGTCGGCGTGCACCCGGAGCAGGCGCGCACGCTGCTCAGGCAGCACAAGATCGAGAAGCTGCCGCTCGTCGACGCGGAGGGCAGGCTGCGCGGCCTGATCACGGTGAAGGACTTCACCAAGAGCGAGAAGTTCCCCAGCGCCACCAAGGACGAGGGCGGCCGGCTCGTGGTGGGCGCCGCGGTCGGCGTCGGCGAGGATGCCAAGCGCCGCGCCCAGGCGCTCATCGACGCGGGTGTGGACTTCCTCGTCGTGGACACCGCGCACGGCCACGCGCAGTCGGTGCTGGACATGGTCCGGCAGCTCAAGGCGAACACCGAGGTCGAGGTCATCGGCGGCAACGTGGCCACGAAGCAGGGCGCGCAGGCGCTCATCGACGCGGGCGTGGACGGCGTGAAGATCGGGGTCGGGCCTGGCTCCATCTGCACGACCCGCGTCGTCGCCGGGGTCGGCGTCCCGCAGGTGACCGCGATCTACGAGGCATCGCTGGCGGCGCGGCCCGCCGGCGTCCCGGTCATCGGCGACGGCGGCCTGCAGTACAGCGGTGACATCGCCAAGGCCATCGCGGCCGGCGCGGACACGGTGATGCTCGGCAGCCTGCTGGCCGGCTGTGAGGAGAGCCCCGGCGAGATGGTCTTCGTCAACGGCAAGCAGTACAAGACCTACCGCGGCATGGGCTCGCTCGGCGCGATGCGCAACCGCGAGCGAGGCAAGTCCTACTCCAAGGACCGGTACTTCCAGGACGACGTGCTGCGCGAGGACAAGCTGGTCCCTGAGGGAATCGAGGGGCAGGTGCCGTACCGCGGGCCGCTCGCAGCCGTCGCCGACCAGCTGGTCGGCGGGCTGCGGATGGCCATGGGGTACTGCGGCAGCCGCACCATCCCTGACCTGCAAGAAGCCAGGTTCGTCCAGATCACCGCCGCGGGCCTGACAGAAAGCCACCCGCACGACGTGCAGATGACGGTCGAGGCGCCGAACTACAGCGGCCGGAACTAAGCGAACCAAAAGGAACACAGTGGCAGACGTAGAGATCGGGCGCGGCAAGACCGGGCGCAGGGCGTACACGCTTGACGAGATCGGCATCGTCCCCGCGCGCCGGACGCGCGACCCGGAGGAAGTGTCGATCGCCTGGCAGATCGACGCCTACCGGTTCGACCTTCCGCTGATCGCCTGCCCGATGGACAGCGTGGTCTCGCCCGCGACGGCCATCACGATCGGCAAGCTCGGCGGTCTCGCCGTGCTCGACCTTGAGGGCCTGTGGACCCGGTTCGAAGATCCGGAGCCGCTGCTGCGAGAGGTGGCGGAGCTTGGCGAAGCAGCGGCCACCAGGCGGCTGCAGGAGATCTACGCCGAGCCGATCAGGGAAGAGCTGATCGGCCGCCGGATCGAGGAGATCAGCCGGGCCGGCGTGATCACCGCCGCCCGGCTGTCCCCGCAGCGCACCGCGCGTTACTACAAGGCCGTCGTGGACGCCGGGGCGGACATCTTCGTGATCAGGGGCACCACGGTGAGCGCGGAGCACGTCTCCGGCCGCGCCGAGCCGCTGAACCTCAAGCAGTTCATCTACGAGCTTGATATCCCGGTCATCGTCGGCGGCTGCGCCACGTACACGGCCGCGCTGCACCTGATGCGGACCGGCGCGGCCGGCGTGCTCGTCGGCTTCGGCGGCGGCGCCTCGCACACCACCCGCACGGTGCTGGGAGTGGTGGTGCCGATGGCCACCGCGATCTCCGACGTGGCCGCGGCACGCCGCGACTACATGGACGAGTCCGGCGGTCGCTA
>NZ_JBARCR010000283.1:0-3121 GCF_049794275.1 Trebonia sp. | reverse complement strand
CCCAGGTCACGCTGGGCGGAGGGCAGCGCGATGTTCACGATCGTGGCATCCAGCACCACCATCAGCTGCGCCAGCCCGACCACGCCGAGAATCCACCAGCGCCGGGCCGGCTCCGAGGCTACCCCGGACAGCCCAGCCCGCTGTGATACGGCCGCAACCGCCGGTTCGCTCATTACACGAGCTTACGCCGGCGGCGGAAGGTCGGGTCGAGGGTGGTTGTAGCCTTTCGCGCATGCATCGTCTCACGACTGGAACAGGATCCCGCCAGGCCGGATCTGGGTAAGCAAGTTCTTAAGAAGAGGCGGTACGGCTGAGGGCGGCTATGAGGGTCTTCGGGTGGATAAATCCGCACATCCCGGAGGCCAGCGACGGCATCCTGACATCAGCCGGGATCTGCGAAGGGTTCGCCGGCGCCGGCGTTGGCTCACGCGTGCTGTTTTTCGCCGGGTTCGCCGGGCTCGTGGCCGGGACGCTGGCCATGGGTGCCGTTGAATACTCCAAGCTGCGCGCGGAGTACGACCAGCAGGCGGGTGAGCTTGCCGCCGAACGAGTGCGGCTCGAGACAACGCCTGACGCCGAGCTCGATGAGCTCACTGGTCTCTACGTGTCGCGTGGCCTTTCCCCCGACCTAGCCCGGCGCGTCGCGGTCGAGTTGACGGCCCACGATGCGCTGGCGGCCCACGCCGAGGCGGAGTACGGCATCACGGCGGCCTCTCGCATCGATCCGCTCCGTGAGGCGCTCGCGGTGAGCGGCGCCTTCGCGGCAGGGGCCTTGCTGCCCTGGCTGGCGATCGTGCTGATCCCCGGACCCACCAGAGCGTTCGTGACCTTTGTGGTCGTGCTGGCGGCGCTGGCGCTGACGGGATGGGTTTCCGCGCGGATTGCGCACGTCCGGCCCCTGTTGCCGATTGTCCGCACGGCGAGCATCGGCGGCCTGGCGATGCTGATTACCTATCTCGCCGGAGACCTTTTCCATCCGTGACAGAGGAATGATGGCGGCGGAGAGTCACCACGGGCCCGTTCCGAATAAAAATCACTTTCCCGCCTCGGCGAGTACGAGCTGCCTCTGCGTGACCCGCGCGGCCAGGCACTGCTGGGCGTCACGCAGTGTCTCGGCCGGATCGGCGGTCATGAAGTCTCTCCGAGGCCCCGGTTGCGAGGCTGCCGGCGGGCGGGGGCCGATGGCGCCAGCGGCAGCCGGGACGGGGGCTTGACCTCGGCCAGCCGCAGGTAGGTGACCAGCCGCGAGCCGCCGCGGGCGGCCAGGCCAGCCAGCACGGTCTGCAGATCGGCGACGTCGCGGGCGACGACGGTGAGGAGATAGTCGGTCTCGCCCGCCACGTTGTCGGCCGCGATGATCTGCGGCAGGGCACGGATCTGGTTGTCGAACGCGCGGCTGGACCGCGGGTCGTGACGCGCCAGGGCGGCCGTGATGTACACCTGCAGCGGGAAGCCGGCCGCGACCGGATCGAGCTGGGCGCTGATGATCCGGATGACGCCTGACTCCTTCAGCCGCCGGACTCGGTGCAACGTGGCGGCCGGCGACAGGCCCGCTAGCCGGGCGAGCTCGACGTTGGTCCGGTCGGCGTCCTCTTGCAGCGCGGTGAGCAGCTGGATGTCAACATCGTCAAGTTCAATAGCCATAATACAAAATATTATATCGCTGTAGGCCGCTAGTAACGAACACTGTATGCCTAAAGGCGATCATGGGCGTATGAACATTAACCGCCGTCACGCCGTGGCAGCCCTCATTGCGGCCGGGCTGCTGTGGGGCACCACCGTGCCGCTGTCCAAGCTGGCCCTGCAGTGGCTGTCGCCGGGGTGGCTCACGGCGGTCCGTTTCGGCCTGGCCGCCGCGGTCCTGCTGGTCGCGGCCCGCCGGCGGGGGCTGCGCCGCGCGTTCACTCCCGCGGTGCTGGCCGCGGGCGCGCTCGGCTACGGCGGTTCGGTCATGCTGCAGAACGCCGGGATCAGCCGGACCAGCGTTACTCACGCGGCACTGCTGATCGGGGCCGTGCCGATGCTCGTCGCGATCATCGCGGCGGTGTGGCACCACACCGTGGCCCGGCCGTTGGCCTGGTTCGGCTTCACCGTGTCGCTTGGCGGCATAGGCCTGATCACCGCGGGCAGCGGGGGCGGCGGGACGACGCTAGCCGGGGATGGCCTGGTCCTGGCGTCACTCGTCGTGTCGGCCACCGTCACCGTGGCCCAGGGCCGTCTGCTGACCGGCCGCGACCCGGTCGCGGTCACCGCCGTGCAGTTCCTCGGCGCCGCGCTTGGCGCGCTGCCGGTCGCTGCCCTCACCGAGGGCGCACCGCCCGTCCCGCATGGCGCTGGCCCGGTGCTGGTGGTCGTCGCGCTGGCCGCGGGCGGCACGCTGCTGCCGTTCACCCTGTTCGCATTCGGGCAGAGCAAGGTCTCCGCCGAGGTCGCCGGCGCGTTCCTCAACCTCGAGCCGCTGGTCGGCGCCATCGCGGGCGCGGTAGCGTTCGGCGACCCAGTTGGCGTCCCGCAGGCCGCCGGCGGCGCGGCCATCGTGGCCGGCATCGGGCTGAGCAGCCTGCCGCTGATCATCAGCCCCCGGGCGGTCAGGATGCGGAGCCGGCTGATTGAAGCGCCGCTCGGGCCGTCTGTTCCGGGGACGGTAAACCTGTTGGCCGCGCGGCCGGGTGGTCGTTATCGTCGCCTGCGTGACCGGTGCTGGGCGCTTGGACAGCGTGCCCGAGGAGGTGCTTGCCGCGTTCGGGCTGGCCGATACGGTACCGACGCGGCTGTCGGGAGGGCAGGGAACTGCCTGGCGGGCGGGGCACGTGGTACTCAAGCCCGCCGATTCGCTGCGAGCGGGCCGGTGGTTCGCCGAGGTCTACGATGCGCTGACCGGTCCTGGCTTCCGGGTACCGCGTCCGGTGCGGGCGCTGACCGGGGACTGGGTGGCGCCGGGATGGACGGCCTACCAGTGGGTGCCCGGCACCGCGGCGGACTGGTCCGGCGTTTCGCCGCGCTGGCCGGCCATGGTCACGGTGAGCCGGGCGCTGCACGCCGCGCTGGCCGGCGTTCCCGTGCCGGCGTGGCGGGCCACGGAGGAAAACCCGTGGACGATCGGCGACGAGGTGGCGTGGGG
>NZ_JBARCR010000282.1:0-7866 GCF_049794275.1 Trebonia sp. | reverse complement strand
GAACTAAGTTTGTTGCCATGACGCGGCGCAGCGAGCAGATCAGCCTCCACCTGAACGCCTACCTGACGGCGCACAGCACGCCGCCGGACCCGGTACTGCGGGAGCTGGCCACCGAGACGGCGGAGCGCTTCCCCAGTGAGGTCACCCTTCAGGTGGCGCCCGAGATGGGCACGCTGCTGACGCTGCTCACCAGGCTCGGCCGTGCCCGCTCCGGGATCGAGGTGGGCACCTTCACCGGCTACTCGTCCATCTGCATCGCCCGCGGTCTCGGCTCCGGCGGGCGGCTGCTGACCTGCGATGTCAGCGAGGAGTGGACGTCGGTCGCCAGGAAGTACTGGGAGAAGGCCGGGCTCTCCGATCGGATCGAGCTGCGGCTTGGGCCGGCGCTCGGAACGCTGCGCTCGCTTCCGGAGGAGGAGGCGTTCGACGTCGCGTTCATCGACGCGGACAAGCTCTCGTACCCGAAGTACTGGACCGAGCTCGTGCCGCGGGTGCGCAGCGGCGGCCTGATCATGGTGGACAACACGTTCTCGCACGGCCGGGTGCTCGACGCGGGCAACGACAATCCGTCGGTCATCGCGGTGCGGACGATGAACGATCACGCCGCGGCCGACGACCGGGTGGAACTGATCATGCTGCCCATCGGCGACGGCCTGACGGTCGCACTGAAGCATTAGGCGCTCTTGACGGCCCCGCCCAGGTAGAGCTCGCCGATCTCGGGGTGCTCGAGCACCTCGCGGCCGGTGCCGGACAGCCGGACCGTGCCGTTCTCCATCACGACCCCGTAATTGGAGAGCTTGAGGCCGGACCTGGCGTTCTGCTCCACGAGCAGGATCGTCGCGCCGTTGCTGTTCATCTGCCTGGCGGCGGCGAACACCGACTTGAGCACCAGCGGGGACAGCCCCATCGAGGGCTCGTCGAGCAGGATCAGCGCCGGGTCGAGCATCAGCGCGCGGGCGAACTCCACCAGCCGCTGCTGGCCGCCGGACAGTGCTCCCGCCTTCATCCCGGCCCAGTCCCTGACCTGGGGGAACAGATCGAAGACGGCATCGATCCTGGTGTTGACGAGCTTGCGGTCGCCGATCATGTAGCCGCCGAGGTCGATGTTCTCCCTGACGGTCATGTCCGTGAACAGGCTGTGGTTCTGCGGCACCTGGACCACGCCGAGCTTCAGGATCTGCCGCGGCGACTTGCCGGTCAGCTTCTCCCCGCGCAGCGTGACCGTGCCGAGCCGCGGCCGCAGCAGGCCGCTGATCACCCGCATCAGCGTGGATTTGCCGGCGCCGTTCGGCCCCACCACGCAAGTGATGGACCCCTCGGGCACTTCGAACGTGACGCCGCGGAGCACGTCGCCGCCGCCGTAGCCGGCGACCACGCCCTCCATGACGAGTGCGGGCTCAGTCGCGGCGGGCGCGGCGGGCGCTGGCGTGGTCATCGGGGGTCCTCCTCCTCGTCCTCCTCGTCGATGTCCGCGCCCAGGTAGGCGTCGAGCACGCGCTGGTCCGTCCTGACGATCTGCGGCGGCCCGCTTATCACGGTGGCGCCCGACTCGAGCACCGTGATGGTGGAGCACAGCCCCATCACGAACTCCATGTTGTGCTCCACGACCAGGAACGTCTTGCCCTGCTCGGCGTTGAGCTGGCGGATCCGGTCCGCTATGTGGTTGACCAGCGTCGGGTTCACCCCGCCGGCCGGCTCGTCGAGCAGGACGACCGCGGGATCGGCGACCAGCACGTAGGCGAGCTCCAGCAGCTTGCGCTGCCCGTAGGACAGCGAGCCGGCGAGCAGATGGGCGTGCCCCTCGATGCCGACGAACTCGAGCAGGTCCGTCGCGCGCCGCCGGTGCTGCGTCCACGCGTCCTTGCCGAACCAGGAGAGCAGGTTTTTCGGCTTGTCCCGCGCCTGCGCCGCGATGAGCATGTTCTCGATGACCGTCAGCCGGGGGAAGATCCGCGTGAGCTGGAAGGTCCGGCCGATCCCGGTCGCGAACACCTTGTCAGGCGCGGCGTTGGTGATCGTCGTGTCGCCGAACCAGACCTGGCCCTCATCGGCCCTGTCGTACCCGGTGATCACGTTGAACAGCGTCGTCTTGCCCGACCCGTTCGGGCCGATCAGGCCGGCCACGGTGCCCTCGTCCACCGCGATGGACGCGCCGTTGAGCGCCTGCACGCCGCCGTAGGCCTTCTTGATCCCGTCGGTCCGCAGCAGCGCGGTCACCTGGCACCTCCCGAGCCGCCCGAGCCGATGGACGTGGCGGACACCGACCCCGTGGGCGGGCCGCCGATGCGGGTCGCGGGGATCACCGCGGGCCGCCCGCGGCTCCGAAGCTTGGTGATCCACTCGCCGCCGGACGGGACGATCCCGCGCGGCATGAACAGCACGACGATGAGGAAGACGCCGCCGAGCAGGATCTCACTCAGGTACCCGCCGGAAAACTCCGGCTGGGTGTTCAGCCAGAGCGTGACCGGCTCGACGATCAGCGCGCCGAGCACGGTGCCGGCGATCGAGCCGTAGCCGCCGAGGAATGCCATCAGCACGATCGTCAGGTCGAACAGCGGATCGAACCCCGTATTGGGCTGCACCTGGCCGATGTAAAGGAACCAGACCGACCCGATCATCGCGGCGATCGAGCCGGAGATGACGAACGCCCACAGCTTGACCCGCATGGTCCGCACGCCAAGCCCGCGCGCCCGGTCCTCGTCGTCCCTGATGGCACGCAACTGGAGGCCGAAGCGGGACCGGCGGATCAGCCAGGCGATGGCGATCGTGCCCGCCGCGATGGCCAGCGCGATGTAGTAGAAGGGCGTGTTGAACCCAGACGCCGGCCAGGTGATGAACGGCGCGTTCATCCCGACAGTGCCGTGCGTGAACGACAGGTTGTAGGCCATCAGCTGGAAGATGAAGAAGACGGCGATCGTGACCACGATGAACGTATGCCGCCTGACGCGCAGCGCGATCAGCCCGAACGGCACCGCGATGATCGCGCCGACCACGCCCGCGAGGGGCAGGAGGGCGAATGCCGACGCCCCGTTGAAATGCCAGGCCGACGCCATGCTGCCTAGCGCGTAGGCGCCGCTGCCGTAGAACACCGCCATGCCGAGCGAGATGTAGCCGGTGTTGCCGGAGAAGATGTTCCACGCGCTCGCGACCGTGACGTAGATGAGCGCGAAGACGCCGTAGTTCGTGACCGCCGGGTCGGTGTAGACCTTCGGAAAGGCGATCGCGATCACGGCGAGCGCGAGCAGTCCCGCGACCTTGAGCACGAGGTCGCGGCGGCCTGTGCCCAGTGCCTCATCCGCGGGCACGCTGACCTGATCCGTGGACGTGCTCACTGGGCCCGCACCGCCGTCCGGCCGAACAGGCCGTTCGGGCGGATGACCAGCACGAGCACCAGAGCGACGTAAAAGACGAGGACCGCCCAGGTCGGGTACCAGATCGTCACAACCGACTCCAGGGTGATCATGAAGACGGCCGCGCCGAGCGCGCCGCCGATGGAGCCCATGCCGCCGAGGATGATGATGGCCAGCAGCCGCGAGATCAGGTCGTAACCGCTGTTGGCGTTGAAGGCGTTGGTCGCCCCGTAGACCATCCCGCCGGCCGCGGTCACCGCGACGCCGACGCCGAAGGTCAGCGCGGCGACCCGGTTCACGTCGATGCCGACGAGCCGCGCGGCGGTCTCGTCCTGCATCGTGGCGCGGACGCTGCGGCCGAACCTGGTCCGGTACAGCAGCGCGTACAGCACCACGACGAGGGCGATCGCCATGATGAACCCGTAGATGTAGATGTCCTCGATGTAGAAGCCGAAGACGTGCACGGTCGAGTTCGTGGACGGTGCGTTGATCTGGACGTCGTTCGCCCCGTAGATCTTGTACAGGACGCCTTCGATGATCAGCGCCACCGCGTAGGTGACCAGCAGCGTCATCGATGTTCGCTCGGTGCCGCGCAGTCGTCTGATGAACGCCCAGTGGATCACGACGCCGATGATGAACATCGCGGGCACGGTGATCAGCAGCCCGAGGAACACGTCGATGTGCGCCTTGGTGAACAGCGAGTAGCTGAGGTAAGCGCCCAGGATGACCAGGACACCCTGGGCGATGTTGATGATGTCGAGCACGCCGAAGATCAGGGTCAGGCCCGCCGCCATGAGGGCGTACACGCCCCCGATGAGGATCCCGTCGACGATGGCCTGCGATATCTCCCGCGCCATAAAAGCTCCGTCCTGGTCGGTTCATACGTGATGCTGGTCAGCCCTGACGCTCGGTCAGCCCGAGCTCCACGGCGACTTCTTGATGATTGCCGTGCTGGCCGTCGCTCCCTGCGGCAGAACCTGGACGAACTTGGTCCCGTTGCCCTGCCACTGGAACATGAAGGCCGCCGCCAGGCTGTTCTCGCCGAGTGAGTCGAACTTCACCGGCCCCTGCACGCTGTTCAGCGTGACACCGCTGTGCAGGTAAGCGGTGATCTTGGCGTTGTCGGTGCCGCCGGTGGCCACGATGGCCTGCTGCGTCACCTGGCCCACCGAGTAGGCCTCGGCCACGTCCGCGCCCACGCCGGACGCGCTGCCGCCGTACTGCGCGACGTACTCGCTGACCATCTTCGCGCTGGCCGCGTTGTTGTACCCGGGGTACCAGCCGTTCGGCACCATCATGCCGTCCGCGTTGCCCGCGCCCACCGCGGTGATGAACGCGGCGCCCTGGTCCGGGCCGGCCGCCGCCACGAACCACTTGGGGGTGTAGTGGTTGGTCTCGAACGCCTTCATGAACGCCGCGACCGTGGGCACGTCCGTGGAGCCGAGCACCACGACGTCGGGCGCCTTGCCCGCCACGTTGTCGGCCTGCGGGGTGTAGGACGACGGCTCGGCAGGGAAGATGTTCGAGTAGACGGTCTTCACGCCGAGCGCCTGCAGCTTCTGCTGAGCGAGCTGCACCGGCGGGTCGGCGAACGGGTCCTGGGCCATCGGGTACGCCGCGGTCTTCGGCCGCTGGCTGGCCGGCAGGCTCGCGATGTAGTTCACGAACGGCATGATTTCGTCCGCGACCGGCAGGGACACGTCGAAGACGTTGTGGTCGGCCTCGTTCTGCGGGGTCTGGAACACCGTCGGCGCGCCGCCGGCGCCCTCGATGAACGCGAAGCCGCTGCGGGCCGCCACCGCCGACGCGGGGGTGGTCAGCAGCGAGGAGAACGGCCCGAACGTCAGGTCGACGTGATCGGTGTTGATCAGCGTCTGGTAGTTGGTGACCACCTGGTTGGGCGAGCTGGCGTCGTTCAGGATCGTCAGCTTGACCTGACGGCCCATGATGCCGCCGGCCGCGTTGACGTCCTTGGCCCAGAGGTTGTAGCCCTTCTGATAGGCCAGCCCGTCCGCGGAGAAGTCTCCGGTGAGGGACAGCGACGCGCCGATGCTGATCGGCGTCGTGTTCGCCGAGCTGCTCGCGCTCGCGCTCGGGCTTGTGCTCGAACTGCTGCTGCTACTGCCACTGCTAGTGCAGGCCGCAAGGACGCCTACGGAGAGCGCGACGGCGCTCACCGCGATGGCGTTCCTGGAGAACCAGGGGAGGGATGCTCTCACGCCCGGTTCCTCCTTTCCTCCTGGGGGTTAGGGTTCTTCGGGGTCGAGCCCGTCGGAAACTTCGGCGTGCTCACTGTCGAGGGTTATACCGGCCGATTCGGCCTCTTGCGCGATAAACGCAGCGAAATCAACGTCACCGTAACCACGGCCGACCAGCCCCTGAATGAGCTGATGGACGACCGCGGCCACGGGCATCGGAACCTCGCGTTCCCGCGCGGCCGCCAGTCCGAGATCGAAATCCTTTCTGAGCAGCTTAGAGGTGAAGGTCGGTTCGAAGTCGAGGTTGACATATGCCGGTGACTTGTACCTGGTGAACTGGGAGCCCACCACGCTTTTGTTCAGGCAGGACAGAAACGCCTCACGGCTGATTCCGCTTGCCTGAGCCAGGATAGTGATCTCCGCCATCGACGCCGCGATGACGCCGAGGAACAGGTTATGGCAGAGTTTGACTATCCGCGCCAGCTCGCCCTCCCCCACGTAGGTGACGCCGCTGCCCAGCATGGTCAGGTAGGGCTCGGCGGTGTCGAACGCGTCGCGCGGGCCGGAGACGGCCGCAGTCATCCGGCCGGCCTCGACCACCTTGGGGTTCCCCATGACCGGCGCCGCGAGCAGCGCGGTGCCGCGCTCGGCGAGCCGCTCCCTGACGATCGACGAGGCGTCCGCGGACACCGTCGAGCAGTCGACCACGATCTTCGGGGAGGCGCCGCCTGAGATGAGGCCTTCCGGCCCGGTCAGCGCCGAGATCAGGTCGGCCGGGGTGCTGAGGGCGGTGAAGACGATGTCGCACGCGGCCAGTTCGGATATCGACCCGACCGCGGTCGCGCCAAGCTCGACGAGCGGGACGGCCTTGGCCGCGGTGCGGTTGTAGACAGTGACGTCGCAGCCGTGCGCGAGCAGGCGGCGCACCATCGCGGCGCCCATCCGGCCGGTGCCCAGCCAGCCCAGCTGGAGTGCGTCAGCTTCCTCAGTCATCCCGTCCTCGTCTGGTTGCCCGTCGCCTTGGCTGGGCGCAATTAGCACAATCGTTTGCACCAGAGAGTGCTACTCGCCTCACTGGTTTGTCAATGCCGCATATCCAATCTGTTACACAGCCGTGCCCGAAGTGCGGCAACGCGACGCAGGGGCGGCTGTGCAACCGGACGACGAGAGCAAGCCATGCGTCTCATCGCACGAGGTACAATCACCTCAGGTAGATATATGTACGGATATAACGGATGCAATCGAATGCAGTGTACTACCCTCGGCCGCGTCCGGCGGTGCCTTGTGCTGTGGCTTCGTGCCCGGTTCCGGGCACGTTTAGTACTGTCGCCGGGCCCATTATGGCCGGCTCCCGTTGCCGTCGGCCCCAGAACGCGGCTAACCTCGATTCACGGTCAGATAATTGAGTTGACGTTCCCTGCGGCTTGATGATCATCGTGGCGGGAACCGGAACTTGAGGGTGCGGTTGTCCCACCACGGGATCGGGGTCTCCATCTCGGCGAACCCGGCGTCGATGAGGGCGGGGTGGTGGCTGCGCAGGTTCAGTGCGCAGGTGACGCCGGCTTGGTCGATGTGCAGGGTGCCGGTGGCGTCGAGGAAGTCGCGCCACAGGGTTCCCGGTGTGGCGTGCTCGTAGCGGGATAGTTTGAGCGCGAGCAGCCGGTACAGGTTCCCGGCGATGACGGTGAGGGTGGTGTCCAGGTCCACGTTGAGGGAGACACCGCTGGTCAGGGCGTCCAGGTGGAACCCGCCGATGTAGGCGTCCAGCTCGTTTTCGATCATCATCCGCTCGGCGTAGCGGGCGAACAGGGCCTTGCGGGTGGTGTCTGTGTCGTTGGTGATCAGGAGGGTGGGCTCGTCGCGGCCGATGTTCTTGATCGCGATCTGGCGGACCTGGCCGCTGATGCCGGTGAGCTTGATCATGTCCTCGTGCATGCGGGGCCGCCGGTAGCGGCCGGAGCGGGCGATGACCGCGCCCTTCCATTCTGAGGCGGGGAGGGCGGCGAGGCGGGCGAGCTCGGTCTTGCCGCGCTGGCGCAGGGTGAGCCAGGTGATGCCGCGGGCGGACAGTTCTTCCAGGATCTTGCAGGTGGTGAGCTGGGAGTCGAAGACCAGCAGGCCGGGGTCGCTGCCGGTGGCGTTCTTCCAGTAGTCAGCGAAGGCGATGATCTCGGCGGCCTGCTCGGCTTTGGTGATGTCGGCGTTGGAGTACACCATGTCGCCGGCCGCATGGTCCTGGGCGAAGAACGTGAGGACGGCGCGGGTGCGCTGGGAGCGGCGGGGCACGTAGTGCTTTTCCAGGACGGCCTGGTCGCCGT
>NZ_JBARCR010000281.1:0-1639 GCF_049794275.1 Trebonia sp. | reverse complement strand
GGGCGGTAGCCACCGGAGCGGGTGTCGCGGTGGAGGCCGCGGAAGCCTCACTCGCCCAGGCGGACGCGCGGCGCGCCGCAGCCGAGGCGGTGAGCGCGGGCAGCACAGAGACGCTCAAGGCGGTGCGGGCCCGCGTTACGGCGCTGGCCGGCGAGCTCGACGGGGTGGTCAGCACCGCGCACGGCGCCGAGATCGCCAGGGCCGAGCACCGGCTGCGTCTCGAGCAGGTCGCCGCTCACGCGGTCGATGAGTACGGCGTCGAGCCGGAGGCCCTGATCGCCGAGTACGGCCCCGACGTCCCGGTCCCGGTGACCGGCGCCGCCCCGCGACCGGCCAGGTCTCACGCCAATGGCAATGGCAACGGCAATGGCAATGGCAATGGCGATGGCCCGCCGCCCGCGACGCTGGCCGACGCGCTGCGCGCGGTGCGCGCGGAGGCGGGGCAGCTCGAGGAAGCGGCTCAGCTCGACATAGAAGCCGAACCCGACAGCGAGCCGCCCGCGGAGGCCGACGGCGTCCCGTACGTCCGCGCGGAGCAGGAAGCGCGCGCCGGGGCGGCTGAGCGGCAGCTCGCCAGGCTCGGCAAGGTGAATCCGCTGGCGCTTGAGGAGTACACGGCGCTGCAGGAGCGGCACCAGTTCCTCGCCACCCAGCTGGAAGACCTGCGCAAGACCCGCCGTGACCTGCTCACGGTGGTCAAGGAGGTCGACGACCGGGTGCAGGAGGTGTTCGCCTCCGCCTACGCCGACACCGCGCGCGAGTTCGAGGGCCTGTTCGCGCGGCTGTTCCCCGGCGGTTCCGGGCGGCTGCTGCTGACCGAGCCCGACGACATGCTGACCACCGGCATCGAGATCGAGGCACGGCCGCCTGGCAAGAAGGTTAAGCGGCTGTCCCTGCTGTCCGGCGGCGAGCGGTCGCTGACCGCGATCGCGTACCTGTTCGCGATCTTCATGGCCAGGCCGTCGCCGTTCTACGTGCTTGACGAGGTGGAGGCCGCCCTCGACGACACGAACCTGCAGCGGCTGCTGGGGGTCTTCGGGGAGCTGCGGGAGAACTCCCAGCTGGTCGTCATCACCCACCAGCGGCGGACAATGGAGGCGGCTGACGCCCTGTACGGCGTCACGATGCGCGGCGACGGCGTCTCCAGCGTGATCAGCCAGCGCTTCCGCGAGCACGAGCCCGCCTGACCGGGGCGCGGATTCGCTCTCCCCGTCGCCCGCTTGGCCAAGATCGTGGGTCAAAACTGGCGATATCCGCCGCGCAAGACCCACGATCATGAAATCTGTTCCGGCATCGCATGGGGGTCGGGGGAGCGGGCATGTTGTAGCGTGCTCAGGAGTGTGGCCGCGGCCTGACGTCGCGCGGCCCGCGTCCGGGATTCGCCGGTTCGGGAGACTCAGGGTTGTTATGGACTACATCATCCTCATCGTTGTGCTTGCCGTGCTCATCCTCGCCGCGGGCGGGACGATGCTGCTGCGGCCGCGGGGTACCCGTGGCGTGCGGCGCGGCCGCGCGGGCGGTGACCTCGGTTCCGGAACGGGAACGGGGACGATCACCAGGCCAGGTACCGATACGGATACGGCCGGCACCGAGACCGCCGCGGGGACGCAGGCCCCGCCGGTCCCGCGGCCCGCGGAAC
>NZ_JBARCR010000280.1:0-1783 GCF_049794275.1 Trebonia sp. | reverse complement strand
TGTCCGGCCGGCCAATCTGGCCGCCCCCGAGTGCTGACCGGGCTCCAAAAGCACACCCGAATGGCTGATATGGGCTCAGCGCGACAGGTGCACCTGAAGGTCCTTGAGCGAAGATTTGGCAGGCGCTGGCAGCGGTGAGGCCAGCCAGGGCGCGACGGCCGACCTCGCCGTGTCACAGCGGTATTACCATGGCCGTAGCCGCTGATCAGCGGCCATGTGCAATCCCCGCCAGCTTCGGGGACGGTCGCGTGAGCCGCTACCATGGCCGGTCATGACATTTGCCCGCCTACGGCAGCGAGGTTCTCGGCGGAGGTGGCCATGGTCTTCATATCCGCGATAAGCCCTCGGGCCGATCGAGCGGCCAGCCGACGGCACCGGGGCCGCCTGGTCGGCGCGCCGGCTGCTTTGTCCCTATGATCTCGCCCGGATCGTGGTGGTGGCCGGACCGCCCGGCCCGGGTTCCGAAGACATGGGCCGCCGGGCTGCTGGCCAGTCTTGGGGTGGTGCTCTTCGCTGCTTCGGCGCTGTCGGTCAAGGCGGGAGCGACCAGCTGGGATGCGCGCCTGTTCCGGATTCTCAACCAGGTGCCGCCGGCCGCCGCCTCGGTGCTGACGCCGTTGTCGCATCTGTTCGAGCCGGCGGGCATCATCGCCGTCGTCCTGCTCACCGTGGTCTACGTCGTGGCCAGAAACCGGAGCGTGCTTCCGGTAGCCGCCGCGGCCGTAGCGGCAGGCGCCGCATGGGTGCTGGCGAATGTGGCGAAGGTCATCGCAGACCGCCCCCGGCCCTACGAGGTAATGGCCGGTGCGGTGCTGCGCCAGCAGCCTGCACACGGCACGAGTTTTCCCTCCAGCCACACCGCTGTCGCCCTGGCGGTAGTCGTCGCGCTCGTGCCGTTCCTGGCCCGGCCGCTGGCCGCGGCGGGGATCGCGTACGCCGGCCTGGTGGGCTGGTCCCGGGTTTACCTGGGGGTGCACTATCCCCTGGACGTCCTGGCCGGAGCTGGTATCGGGATGGCAGTGGGAGGCGTGATCTTGCTGGCCCTCCAGGCGCTGCTCCGCCGCGCATGCCGAGCAGCGAACGGCCACCACGCCCCGGCGGATGCCGGGACCCCCAAGGCCGGCCCCGGGCCCACCGGTGAGCCATAAGACCAGCCGACCCCGCGCGGTCCTGGCCGCCAACCAGTAGTAACGACCGCCGCAGGCGGCGCGCTGCCGAGACCAGCAGGGGACAGGCTCATCATGCCGCGTACACGGAGTTTCCGGTCGCGGGCGGCGTCCCCCGCACCAGGTTCTAGCGGCAGGACGGGAGGAGGAAGGCGGGCAGACTACCGGGGCGGCCGCGCCGGCGCCCTAGCCCCCCGATGCCGCATAGCGGCCCGGCGGATTGACGGATGGGAATTATTGTAATAAATTCCAATGAATGGAGAGTAGTTCAGCAGAGTCGGTGGACCCGAGCCTGCCCGGGACGGGCGCGCCGCGAAAGCCCTGGCATGGGGTGCACAAGGCGCTTGCCGACCCGCTGCGGATACGGCTATGGGAGTGGCTGGCCGAAGCGCCCCGGTCGGCGCGGCAGCTAGCTGACTGCGCCGGACTGCCCGCTGACCGCCTCTACTACCACCTCGGCCAGCTGGAGCGAGCGGGACTGATCGAGGTCGCCGAGTACCGGCCGCTGGCCCGCGGCAAGGTCGAGCGGGTTTACGCGCCCGCGGAGACCGAGCCGCCCGGCGACGACGCCGACCCGGAGGAAACCGCCGCGTTCCTCGGCTCGATGCTGGAGGCCA
>NZ_JBARCR010000279.1:0-2995 GCF_049794275.1 Trebonia sp. | reverse complement strand
ACCTGCTGCGGCGCGGTCCTGGCCAGCCGCAGCGCGCGGGTCGCCGGGGAACTCTGCCGCGCCGGCGAGCGCAGGTCGGTCGCGGAGCTGAGCGACGCCGCGCCCGCCAGTACCGGCTCAAGGGTCGGCGGTATCGAGCTGGTCTGGGTGTCCAGCACGTCGGCCACGATGACGGTGATGTTGTCCGGGCCGCCGCCCTTGATGGCGAGCTCGACGAGCTGCAGCGCGGCCTGGTCCGGATCCCATACCGAGCTGAGCGTCTGGTGCAGCGTCTGCTCGGTCACCACGCCGGACAGCCCGTCCGAGCACAGCAGGAGGCGGTCGCCGGGCATCGTCTCGAGCTGGGACAGGTCGGGCTCTGCGATAGTCCTGCCGTCGAGGGCGCGCAGCAGGAGCGACCTGTGCGGGTGCGTGGCCACGTCGTCTTCGGTGATCTTGCCCTCGTCGACCAGCGACTGGACCAGCGTGTGGTCGTGCGTGATCTGATAAAACTGCCCGCTGCGCAGCAGGTACGCGCGGGAGTCGCCAATGTGGCAGAGCGCCGCGTGCCCGTCGAGCCACAGCATCGCGGTCAGCGTGGTACCCATGCCCTCGGTGGCCGGGTCGGAGATCACCAGCTCCTGCAGCCGCATGTTCGCCATGGCGACCGCTTCTGCCAGCGCGCTGACCAGGTCGATTCCAGGGCGTTCGGAGTCGAGCGAGGAGATCGTCGTGATCGTCGCGGAACTCGCCACCTCGCCGGCCGCGTGGCCTCCCATGCCGTCGGCGACCGCGAGCAGGTGCGGGCCGGCGTACGCCGAATCCTCGTTCCCCTCACGGAGGAGACCGACGTCGGAACGTACCGCATAGCGGAGTGCAAGTGTCATCTGCGCAATTCCAGAACGGTCTTCCCAATCCGGATCGGCACGCCGACGGAAACCGGAGTCGGCCTCGTCACCTTCTGACGGTCCAGGTAGGTGCCGTTGGTCGAACCGAGATCCTCAACGATCCACTGTCCGTCCTGCGGAAAAATCCGGGCATGTCGGCTTGAAGCGTAGTCGTCATTCAGCACCAGCGTCGCGTCATTCGCCCGGCCCAGCGTAATTTGCTGATCGGTAAGGTCGATGCTCATGCCGCTCAGGCCGCCTTCTGTGACGACGAGAAAACGCGGGGTGCCGCGACTCGGTTTCTGCTGCTTCTGGGGCCGCTGAGGCTGCCTCTGCTGTACCCGGTTCCGGCCCCTGCGCACCTTCGCGGCCGCAGTGCCGAACAGGTCGGTACGCACCACGCCGATGGCCGCGATGACAAACAGCCATAGAACGGCCAAGAAGGCCACCCTAATCAGGGTGAGGGTGAGGGAGTTCATCCGGTGCGTTGTCCTCGGCTTCTGCGTCGCTTGAGTTTTTGCTGCCCTTAGGGTAGTCAGTCCTCGGCCGTCAGGTACCTGTCTAGCGCGTCTCTAATCCGGTACCGGCGCTGATACCTGGGGGCGCCTTACTAATAAGCGGTGTCCTGCCGGTAACCGGCGTCCTGCCGGTAACCCGTGTCCTGCCGGAAGACCAGGCTTGTGCGGCCCAGCGTCACGTTAGTGCCGTCGGTGAGCATGACACGCCGCACCGGCTGCCCGTTGACAAGCGTGCCGTTGGTCGAGCCCAGGTCGACAAGGACGACCTGGTCGTCTTCCACGCGCAGCTCGGCGTGGTGCCGCGACACGCCAGGGTCAACCAGCCGCAGGTCGCAGTCGGTCCCCCGGCCGAGCAGCGTCACCGGCGTCTGCAGGTCGTACGTGCTGCCGGCCTCCAGGCCCGTCCCTGGGGCCGAGCCCGCCACGACGAGCCGCGGCCTGCCGTAGAACTGCGCGCCAGGCGCCCGCGGCAGGTCGCTGACCGGCTGCCGGACCTCGCCTGCCTCGACGGTGTGGCCCCTGATCACCCCGGACCTAATCCGGAACGTGCCCGTCGTGAGGTCTGGGATGCCCTCGAACCGCATTCGCACCGGGCCGACGAACGAGTACCCCTGCTCCTTGGCGTAGTCCCTGGCCAGGGTTGCCAGCTCCACGCCGAGGCTCTCCGCATACACGTCCAGCCGCTCGAAATCGCTCTCGGCCACCTCGACGACGAAATCGTTCGGCACGAGGGTACGGCCCTGGGCCACGATCGCGGCGCGGTCGTCCATCTCACGCTGAATCGCGCTGGCAACCTCCACGGGCTGCAGTTCCGACTTGAAGGCGCGCGCGAAGGCTCCTTCGACCATGCCTTCAAGCCGCCGTTCGAAGCGCTGCAAAACACCCACCCGTCCGGCCTCCCTTCGGCACCTTTCGTACCTGATGGTATCCGGGGTACGAGTGCTGATGAGGACGTGCTAATCTAAGTCCTCGCCCG
The DNA here is from genome assembly GCF_049794275.1 of Trebonia sp. NCBI lineage: Bacteria > Bacillati > Actinomycetota > Actinomycetes > Streptosporangiales > Treboniaceae > Trebonia > Trebonia sp. The sequence continues at coordinate 635 of NZ_JBARCR010000279.1, read as the reverse complement.
GGGCGGGTGGCGGAACGGCAGACGCGCACGGTTCAGGTCCGTGTGCCCGAAAGGGTGTGAGGGTTCAAATCCCTCCTCGCCCACCCAAAAGCTGGCCTGCGGAAACGCAGGCCAGCTTTGTTTTCCCTCTGCCTTCCCGCCGGGCAACCTCACCGGTCCCACAGCCCTCACGGGTTTCACCGCTCGAGGATCCCTAGGCGTACCTTGTGCACGATATGACCACTTGTGACCGGTCACTCAACTTGGAAAGTGGTCAGCTGGTGCACAAGGTGAACGGTAGTGGCTGATGTGACCGCTGGTGACCTACTTCGGATGGCCATAAGCCCCATCGCAATGCCTCAGCTGCCTGGGGAGACCAGGCCAGACTCGTAGGCGAGGACCACGGCCTGGACGCGGTCGCGCAGGCCCAGTTTCGTGAGGATGCGGGTGACGTGAGTCTTCACCGTCGCCTCGCTGAGGAAGAGGTGGGCCGCGATCTCGGCGTTCGACATACCGCGCGCGATCACGCCGAGGACTTCGAGTTCCCTGGGGGTCAGCGCGGACAGGTCGCAGCCAGGACCGCCGAAGGCAGCAGCGCGCGGGGACGCCGGGGACTCCGCGGGCGCCGCGGCTGGCGGGCGGGCGAAGCGCTCGAC
>NZ_JBARCR010000278.1:0-3656 GCF_049794275.1 Trebonia sp. | reverse complement strand
GCCTCGAGCTGGTCGAGGCCTGCAGCAGCCGCTGGGGCTACCGTGACGCAGGCGCGGCTGGCGGCCGCACCGTCTGGGCGGAGGCGACGTGGCCGGTGGCCGTCCACCGCGCCGGTGCCGCCTAAGCCCCTTCCGCGTCGGTGCCGCGGCGCTCAGCATGATCACGAAAGAAAAATCTCCTATGCGCGAACTTTTCTTTCGTGATCATGAAATCAGCGGGCTCAGGCCGGCCATCGCGCCCTCGCCGGTGAGCCGTCCCGGAGCGCCAGGCAAAGACCTCGGCACTTCAAACTCTCTAAGCCCTATCGCGTCGGTGTCGTCTAAGCCCCCCGCCGCGTCGGTGTCGTCTAAGCCCCGCCGCGTCGGTGTCGTCTAAGCCCCCCGCCGCGTCGGTGCCGCCTAAGCCCCCCGCCGCGTCGGTGTCGTCTAAGCCCCCCCCCGCGTCGGTGTCGTCTAAGCCCCCCACCGCGCGGCTATCTCGTATTTGAGATATCGTGTGCAGTATGGACGACCTCCCGGTCCTGCCCGGGTTCCGCGAGATGGCGCTGCGCCGAATGGCGGCGCAGCGCGCTGGCCTGGTCCGCGACCTAGTCGCGCAGCGCCAGGCGGCGGGCCTGTCGCAGACCGAGGTGGCCGCGCGCATGGGCACATCCCAGTCCGCCGTCGCCCGGCTCGAGTCCGGCGTGAGCGACGTCCGCGCCACCACTCTCGAACGGTACGCGGCCGCCATTGGCGGCGAGATCACCTGGAGATTGAATGACTGATCGCGCGTCGAGCCCGGCAGGCCCGGAGTTCCCGTGGCCAGGCCAGCCGTCACCGGGGACACCGCCGTCACCGGGCAGGCCGAAGCAGGATCCTGGTCCGGTGCCGCCCGCCCGGGTCTGGCTCGACCCGCACGCCGGATGGCAGGACACGCTCTACGAGCGGCTCCTCGAGCAGCGGATCGTGCTCGCGTCCGGCGTTCTCGACGACGCGGCGGCGACGCGGCTGTCCGCGCAGCTGCTCACGCTCGACGCCGAAGGCACCGGCCCGATCCGCCTCGAGCTGCAGAACCTCCGGGCGGAACTGCCGGCCGCGCTCACCCTGATGGGCGTGCTCGACGTGATACGGGCGGAGATCCAGGCGTTCGCCGGCGGCGAGACAGGCGGCGCCGCGCTCGGCGTGCTGGCCTCGTGCCCGCGCCGCGCCGCGTACCCCAACGCGTCGTTCACGCTGTCCGAGCCGAAACTGCAGTTCGGCGGCACGGTGACGGCCGTGACCGCGCGGGAGCAGCAGGCGCGCCGGATGGTCGACTCGCTGTTCTACCGCATCGCCGAGGCCGCCGGCCGCGATGCCGGGGAGATCCGCGAGGACGCCAGGCGCGGCCGCACCTTCACCGCCGCAGAAGCGATCGGCTATGGCCTCGTCCAGGACCGGGCCGCGAAGCGCCCCGGCTAGCATCCCCGCCTACCGGAGCGGCACGTGTACGATCTCCACAGCGCTGGACGGAGACCGATGAAAGAACTCGAATCGCTGGACGCCGCGTTCGTCATCGACACTTTCCTGCTGCTGCTGATCGGGATCGGACCCAAGATCGCGCTGGTGCCATTCCTGGACGCGACCGCGGACATGCCCGAGGCGACCAAGCGGCGCGTCCTGCGCAAGATGTTGACCACCGCCGCCATCGTCGCCGCGCTCTTGCTGGTCCTCGGCGGGTTGCTGACCAGGCTGCTGCACTTCTCGCCGGGTGCGCTGGGCGTCTCCAGCGGCATTATCCTGCTGGTCATCGCGGTCTCCATGGTGCTCGGCCATGAGTCAGGCAACGGCGGCGATCATCCGGTCGAGGGCCGGGACCCGATGCAGGTCGCCGTGTTCCCGCTCGCTGTGCCCTACCTGCTCAACCCGGCCGGGATCGTCGTCCTGGTCACCCTGTCGGCCGAGGCTAGCTCGATCGCCGTCCTCGCTGTCGCCGTGGGCGTGCTCGTCGCGGTGCTGGTGTTGGACGTCGTCGTCTTCCGCTGGGCGGTGCAGGTCAGCGGCAAGCTGGACGCGAGCCGGATGCTGGTCACCGAGAAAGTGTTCGGTTTCCTGCTGGCCGCGCTCGGGGTCCAGCTGGTCCTCAACGGTCTGTCCGATGTCGGTGTGATCCACCTGACGACCGGCCACTGAGCCCACGGCCCGCGCCGCGCCGAATGATCACGAAGAAAAATCGTGCGCAGAGGAAGATTTTCTTTCGTGATCATGACCGCCCGGAGACTCCCGCGACCTGTGTTATTTCTGATGATGCTGTTGCTAACTGTTAATAATCGCGATGTCCGCGCAACATGAATCACATGAGGTATTCATTTCACCGGCGCGGGCGGATCCTCAATCTGACCATTACGTTCAGTAATCAGCGTTGAACTATTTGTGATTTTTTTGGTCCCTAGCTATAGGGATTTCGAGCTTCCCTCGTTACCATCGAGTTGCGGGCCAGGAAAACCAAAGTTCCGGGTGTACAAGTCACGCCCGGTACTGCTACTTAGAGTAACGGCGTTAGGACTCGGAGTTATTCTATGACCGGCGACACTCCCCAGGAGAGCGGCCACACGTCGGGTGCCGAGTCCGCGGAGATACAAAACCCTGACCCTGATGACTCGCCCGGATATGACACTGCGGCAGGGGAAGAAAAGACCGTAGTGGCGGATTCCGGCACAGCCAGCGCCTGGCCTCCGTGGCTTGGCGCTGCAGGTCCGGCGGGCTGGTTCCTGTCGGCCTCCGGGGAAGCGGCCCCCCCGGAGACCCCCGGCACGGAACCAGCCCGCGCGGATGCCGCCCAGTCGGCCGACCCCAGCCCAGCGGACCAGCCCGGACGGGCGGGGACATCCGAGCGGGCAGGCGTCTTCGCGCCGACTGGGCCGTCCAAGCTAACGGGCGTCCCTGAACGGGGCGAGCCTGACCCGGACGAGCGTCCCGGGCAGCCGTCCGCGGACGGCCAGGCGGAGCATTCACCGGCCCAGGACGAGGCTGTCCCAGCCGAGTGGACCGGCGGAGACGACGCGGCCGCGCCGTATGCGGTGGCCGACTCCGGGCCCGACGACGGCTGGTACGAGGACCCGCAGCCAACGTCGGTCCACCAGATCCCGCAGCGCCGGTCATGGCAGCCTGAGCCGCTGGCCGAGCCGCTGGCCGAACCCTGGCAGGACGCGCCCAGGGCCGCCCCGCCGCAGGCCGGCGACTGGTACGAGCCGGGCTACGAAGCCCGGCAGGACGAGCGGGGATACGAGCCGCAGCGCGCCGGGACGTCGCAGCAGGCCTGGCAGGACGAGCCGGCCGGCGAGCCGCGGGGTCCAGCCTTCGGGCAGCCGCGGGCGTACGGGCCGCCGCCGCGGGAACCGCGGTTCGTTCCCGTGGTCGGCCCGACGGCCGCGCTGCACGGCCAGGCCGGGGGACCAGGGTTCGTCGTGCCACCGGGGGCCGTGTCCGGGCTCTACGACCCGGCGCGGCGGTCCGGGTGGCAGCTCGCGGCGGGCGTGTGGGACGGGTCGGGAATCGGCTGGGAGCCGCCCGTGGCGGAGCCGCTGCCGGGACCCGGCTGGAGCGAGTACGGGGGCAGCGGGGGACAGCACAGGCAGTCCCTGGCGGCCGATGACTACCGCCAGGACGGCGAGCCGCCGCGCGGCGGCCCTGGCTTCGCG
>NZ_JBARCR010000277.1:0-2055 GCF_049794275.1 Trebonia sp. | reverse complement strand
GCGAACAGGTTCGCGGTGCGGTCGGTCCACGCCGCGAGGATGAGCTGGACCCGGTCCTCGCCGAGGGAGGCGAACGTCGCGTCGTGATCGGAGGTGAAGGCGACGACCTCGCACCGGCCGCGGCCCCGGCGCAGCCGGTGCGGCAGCGGGCCGATCAGCTCGTCGGGCGGCTCAGGCGAGCCGGACAGCGAGGGGAAGCGGTTCTCGAACACCGCCACCTCGTAGTCCGGCGCCGGGATCTCGGTGTGCCTGGCCGACGTGAACGGGCAGAATGGGCAGACGTCGGGTCCCGGGTGGTAGGGCCGCACCTGCCGGTTGGCGGCTATCGCCACCCACTCGCCGAGCAGCGGGTCGAACCGGGACTCGCCGGATCCCGGCCGCGCGTCGAGTGGCCTCGAGTCGGGGCAGGCCGGCCCGGGCGGCGTCCGGGCCGGCCTCGGCGTCGAAATAGATGAGCTCGCGGCCGTCCGCGAGGTGCACGAGGGTCTTACGCGCAGCCGCGAACGGCATTCAGACTCCGCCAGCGAGCCGGTAATACGCGGCGTTCCAGCGGAGCTCGTCCTCGAATGCCCTGGCGGTCGTCGATTCGTCGATGACGAGCAGTTCCACGCCCGCCATCCTGGCATAGTCGCGGAAGGCGTCGGCGCCGACCGCGGTGGACATGGCGGTGTGGTGCGCGGCGCCGGCCATCAGCCAGGACGTCGCGGAGGTGCGGAAGTCGGGGGCCGGCCGCCACACGGCGCGGCCGACCGGCAGCCTGGGCAGCGGCTCGGGGGGCGGGACCAGCTCGACGACGTTGGCGGTGAGCCGGAACCTGTCGCGCATGTCGGTCATCGCCACGACGATGCCGGGCCCCGGGTCGGCGGTGAACACCAGGCGCACCGGGTCCTGGCGGGCGCCGATGGCCAGCCGGTGGATCTCCAGCCGTGGCCTGCCGGTGGTGAGGGTGGGGCAGACCTCGAGCATGTGCGCGCCGAGGATGAGCTCCTGTCCGGGCGTCAGGTCGTAGGTGTAGTCCTCCATCATGGACGCGCCGCCGGGGAGTCCCTGGCCCATCACCTTGGCGGCGCGGACCAGGATGGCGGTCTTCCAGTCGCCTTCCGCGCCGAACCCGTACCCGTCGGCCATCAGCCGCTGCACGGCCAGCCCTGGCAGCTGCTTCAGCCCGCCCAGGTCCTCGAAGTTCGTGGTGAACGCGCCGAACCCGCCGTTGTCGAGGAACGCGCGCAGGCCCAGCTCGATCGCCGCGCCTTCGCGCAGCGACTGGTGCCGCTCCCCGCCGCGGCGCAGCTCGGGCACGACGTCATAGCTGTCCTCGTACTCCTCGACCAGCGCGGCGATGTCCGCGTCGGTGACGTCGCCGACCGCTGTCACCAGGTCGTTGACACCCCAGGTGTTGACTTGCACGCCGAACACGGCTTCCGCCTCGGTCTTGTCCCCTTCGGTGACCGCGACGAACCGCATGTTGTCGCCGAACCGCGCCAGCTTCAGCGCCCGCGTCGCCGCCCAGCCCGCCGCCGCCCGCGCCCAGATCGCGACGTCCGCGACGACGCGCGGGTCGGACACGTGGCCGACGACGGTCTTGCGGCGGATGCCGAGCCTCGACTGGATGTAGCCGAACTCGCGGTCGCCGTGCGCGGCCTGGTTCAGGTTCATGAAGTCGAAGTCGATCTCGGCCCACGGCAGCCGGACGTTCGCCTGGGTGTGCAGGTGCAGCAGCGGCTTGCTCAGCGCGCTGAGGCCGGAGATCCACATCTTCGCCGGGCTGAACGTGTGCATCCACGCGATCACGCCGATCACGTTGTCGTCGCGGCTGGCCGCCAGCATGACCCGCCGGATCTCTTCCGGCGTGGTGACCACCGGCTGCCAGACAACACGGACCGGGATCGCATCCGCCGCGGCGAGCGCGCCGGCGATGGCGCGGGACTGTTCGGCTACCTGCCGGAGGGTCTCCTCGCCGTAGAGCTGCTGACTGCCGGTGACGAACCAGATCTCGAGGCCGTTCAGCTGGCTGCCGGCGCCTGGTACGGCTGGGGCGGCTGGTGCGGACATTTT
>NZ_JBARCR010000276.1:0-4315 GCF_049794275.1 Trebonia sp. | reverse complement strand
ACGACCGCCAGGTACGGCGGCGCGGAAACGGTCGAGCCCACGCCGACCGCGTGGAAGCCCGCCAGGTACTCCGCCCACAGCCGGGACGCCGAGCCCCACGCGGGCACCAGCGCGCCGCCGCCGAGCGGGCTGGTGCCGAGCAGCCTGCGCTCGGCGACCAGAGCGATTACGGTGAGCGCCACGAAGAGCTGGACGCCGGGGTTGGCGATGATCCGGCGGGCGACGGATTGCGTGTCGACGAACTGCTCGTCTTCCGGCTCTTCAGAAGCCGCCTGGTGCATGCCGCCCGAGGCTTGCGGCGGTCCGCTGGACACAAGCCCCGCGATGTCCTCCGCGAGGTGGGCGAGAGTGCGGCCTGGCGGGATGAACGTGCGCGCCGCCGAGTAGCCCTCCCTGCGCCACGCGGCCCGGCGCCGCCTGGCTCGCCACAGCCGCAAGGGGTGGCCGAAAAGCCCCGCTACCCCGTAGAGCTGGGCGGCGGCCAAGTCGAGTTGCTTGGTCATCAGGAAGTAGGCGGCCCGCACCAGCGACCCCACCACGCACCCGGTCATGACGCGGAGCATGGTCAGCAGCGGCAGGTTCACGGCGAGCACGTAAAGCGCGTTGCGCCGGTCCAGCTGGCGCAAGCGGCGCGGCTCACCGTTCGCGGTGTCCCTGCGCCGCCTGGCGGACAGTTCGCGGTGGTACAGCACGGCATCGGTGACGACCTGCACGCGGTAGCCGGCGCCCTGAGCCCGCCAGCAGAAGTCAACGTCGTCGCGGAACAGCTTGAGCCCCGTGTCGAACCCGCCGAGCCTGTCCCAGGCGTCCCGCCTGACGAGCATGCCGGCGGACCCGACCGCGAGCACGGCGCGGTTGTGATCGTGCTGGCCCTGGTCGATCTCACCTGGCTCGATCCCGGTTACACGGCGGCCGGCCCGGTCGATTGAGACGCCGACCTCACGCAGCACGCGGCGGTCCTGCCCGTCCAGCACCTTGGGCCCGAGTGCCACCACCGAGCGGTCCCGGCTCGCCGCCCGCAGCAGGCGCTCGAGCGTCTCGGGGGCTGGCTCGCAGTCGTCGTGCAGGAGCCAGACCCACTCGACGCGCTTCAAATTCGGGTCGGTCCGCGCCATGCGCAGGGCCGCGCTGTGCCGCAGCGCGACCGTGACGGCCTCGCCGTAGCCGGTGTTCCTGTCCATCCCGAACACCGCGTCTTGCCCGATCAGTTCGGCCAGCACCGCTCCGCTGCGGTCACGGCTCCCGGTGTCGACCCCTACGACCCGCTCGGCCGGGTAGGTCTGCGCTTGCAGCGCCTGCACAAGCCCGGGCAGCAAGCGGGCACCGTCGTGCGCGACGATTATCGCGGTGACGGTATGCCGGGTCTGTTGCGGGATAGTTGACAAGACGTCCAGCACTCGTTGGTCGATCACGGCCGTTCCCCGCAGCGACAGCCGGTATGGTGATCAGCCATCCCCTGGGGACAGCGTGAACGATACAAGCCCGTGCATGTTCACGTCTGGATTACAGCCAGATGTCCGCAAGTGAGGGAACGCTGACCCTAGCCCGCCTCGCGTTTGATCCGGCGACGCTCACGCTCGGACAATCCGCCCCAGATTCCGAACCGCTCGTCGTTCTCGAGAGCGTACTCCAGGCACTCGGCGCGTACCTCGCAACTCCGGCAGACCCGTTTGGCCTCCCGGGTGGAACCGCCCTTCTCAGGGAAGAACGCCTCCGGATCCGTCTGCGCGCAGAGCGCACGTTCCTGCCAGCCCAGGTCCTCGACATCTTCCGGACGGACGACGACGTGCGCTAGCGGGACGATGACCTCAGTCAAAGCGCATCCTCCCCTCTAGGAGCCCCCTTGATGCTCGCCACCTTCCCGTGGCGGCAAGAATCACACCAATGAAATTACACCTGCGTGTCTTGCTTCACGTCAAGCGAAGAAGGTGGTATTGACTGCCTTCTTCGCTAAGTTGCGCCGTTGAGGCCCGCAAAAAGCGTCTGACGCGGCCTGATTGTCGCCATCTGTAATCGAGTGAGCACTTACAGTTTACAATGCGTGTCCGCTGCCCGCTACCGATTCGGGGACCGAGGGCAGCCCCCCGCGCGCTACAGCCGGCTCACAGACCTGCGACACTGTCCGCATGCGGATTACCGTCCTCGCTGGCGGCGTCGGCGCAGCGCGCTTCCTGCGCGGCCTGAAGGCGGCTGCCCCCGGCGCCCAGATCACCGTCATCGGCAACACCGGTGACGACATCACCCTGTTCGGCCTGCGCGTGTGCCCAGACCTGGACACGGTCATGTACACCCTCGGCGGCGGTATCAGCGAGGACCAGGGGTGGGGCCGGGCGGATGAGACATTCACCATCCGCGACGAGCTCAGGGCGTACGGCGCGGGCCCGTCGTGGTTCACGCTCGGCGACCGCGACTTCGCGACGCACATCGTGCGGACCCAACTGCTCACGGAAGGCAAGCCGCTGTCGGAGGCCACCAGAGTGCTGTGCGAACGCTGGCAGCCCGGCGTCCGCCTGCTGCCGATGTCTGACGACACGATCGAAACCCACGTGGTTCTCGAGGACTCGGTGATCCATTTCCAGGAGTGGTGGGTCCGGCTGCACGCCCCCGCCCCGGCGAAGGCGATCGTTCCGGTTGGCGCCGCGGAGGCGTCGCCCGCGCCTGGCGTGGCCGAGGCGATCGCCGGCGCGGACTTCGTGCTCTTCCCGCCGTCCAACCCGGTCGTCAGTATCGGCCCGATCCTGGCCGTGCCCGGCATCAGGGAAGCCGTCGAGGCGCAGACCGTGGTCGGCGTCTCCGGGATCATCGGCAGCGCCCCGGTCCGCGGGATGGCCGACGTCTGCCTGGCCACGATCGGCGTGCAGACGTCCGCCGCCGCGGTAGCCGCGCACTACGGCGCGGACCTCATCGACGGCTGGCTGGTCGACGAGCAGGACAAGGCGGCGGCCGACGACCCGGCGCTGGCCGGCATCGCGGTCCGCGCGCTGCCGCTGTACATGCGCGACCTGCCCTCGGCCGCGGCTATCGCACAGGGCGCGATCGACCTGGCGCTGGAGCTGAAGCGATGACCGCCGGTCCGGCAGAGATCCACATTTCCGGTGTCTCCGGGATACCGGAGATCGCGTCGGGAGACGACGTGGCGCGGCTGATCGCCGACGCGGCGCTCGCCGAGGGCGGTCCCGGCCTGCGGGCCGGTGACATCCTGGTGGTCACCTCGAAGGTAGTCAGCAAGGCTGAGGGCCGCGTCGTCTCCGCCACCCGCGAGGACGCGATCGCCGCGGAGACGGTCCGGGTGGTGGCCAGGCGCGGCCAGACGACGATCGCGCAGACCAGGCAGGGGTTCGTCCTTGCCGCCGCCGGGGTGGACGCGTCCAACACTGCCCCCGGCACGGTGGTGCTGCTTCCCGAGGACCCTGACGAGTCCGCCAGGCGGCTGCGCAAGGCGCTGCGCGCCAGGCTCGGGGTAGCCGTGGGCGTGATCGTCACCGACACGATGGGCAGGCCGTGGCGGACGGGCCAGACCGATACGGCGATCGGGGCGGCCGGAGTGCTGCCGCTGCGGGACCACCGGGGCGAGCCTGACACGTTCGGCAACACCCTCGAGGTCACGGTCGCCGCGGTCGCCGACGAGATCGCCGCCGCCGCGGACCTGGTCAAGGGCAAGGCGCTGCAGATACCTGTCGCGATCGTGCGCGGCCTCGCCGCGCTGGTCACCGATTCCGACGGGCCAGGCGCGCGGGCGCTGGTCCGTCCCGCGAACGAGGACATGTTCCGGCTCGGCGCCGCCGACGTGCTGCCGGCCCGCCGCACGGTCCGGTCGTTCACCGGCCAGCCTGTCGACGTCGCCGCCGTCGAACGGGCGATCTCCGCCGCGCTGACCGCCCCGGCACCGCATCACAGCGAGCCCTGGCGGTTCGTGATCGTGTCGTCGGAGGCGGCCCGTGCCGCCCTGCTCGACGTCATGCTCGACGCATGGATAGCCGACCTGCGCGGCGACGGATTCACCGACGACCAGATCGCCCGCCGCACCCGGCGCGGCCTGCCGCTGCGCAACGCGCCGCTGATCGTGATCCCCTGCCTGCAGGCCTCGGCCGCGCACGCCTACCCTGACGAGCGGCGCTCGCGCGCCGAGCAGGACATGTTCACCGTCTCGATGGGCGCCGCGGTGCAGAACCTGCTCGTCGCGCTGGCCGTGGAGAACCTGGGCTCGGCGTGGATCTCCTCGACGCTGTTCTGCCAGGATGTCGCGGCCCGGGCCCTCGACCTGCCCGCCGGCTGGCGCCCGATGGGCGCGGTCGCCGTCGGCCACCCGGCGGCC
>NZ_JBARCR010000275.1:0-14964 GCF_049794275.1 Trebonia sp. | reverse complement strand
TGAGCGCGAGTCTGTACACGATTGTCGCCAAGCGTTTCGATGACGGCTCCGATGCCCTGTCGCTGACAGCCTGGCAGTTCACGGTGGCAACGCTGGTGTCCTTGCTGGTGACGACCGCTCGCTGGGGCGCAGGGGCCGGGACCGTGCCGGCAGCTCCTGGTTTCTGGCTGATCGCCGCCCTCGTGGGCGTCGCAGGCTTCGGCGCCAGTTTCCTGCTGTTCAATATGGTGATCGTCCAGGTCGATGCCGGGCGCGCGGCCATCGTGCTCAACCTCATCCCGGTCTTCGGTGTCGTCAGCGCGGTGATCTTTCTGCGTGAGGGCGCGACAAGCCGCGATGCCCTCGGAGCGGTCCTTATCGGATCATCGGTGCTCTACTTCGCCATCACCGATCGCCGCGAGGCCTCGCCAGAGGCCCCGAAAGCCTCACAGGACGCGGGGCTGGGCACCAAGGTGCCTTTAGCGTTCAGCTTGGCGGCGGCAGCCCAGTTCCAGCCTTCAGACGAGCACTGCCGCAGTCGCTACGCCCTCACTGACGGCGACCGCGGTCGTCAAGCTGATCACCCGATCAGCCGCCATCACCGGGCACCACCAACAGCAAAAGACCTGGTCAGGGCAATTACGCCACCATGCCCAATTGGTAGGCCTTGGTCCTCGGACACATATCCAAGCCTCTGACCTGCTGTTATTCCTCCCATAGCACAGTGAGATGACTAAAGATGCAGGTCACGTCTGTGCCGGTTCAAGTCTCTCCCGGACACGCGCCTACGTACATCCGCCTGTGACAGCCCTGGTAAGAAGCTCGGCGCGTAGTTGTGCGGAGTCGTTGCCCGTCATGCGCTAGCGTAGCCGCCGCGCCCTCAGGGCCGCGCCGCTGACAAGGATGCTTGCGTCGCCGCGCTGAGCTGGTGCAGGGTCCAGCCGCGACCAGCTGGATCCAGCGGCCGCGTCGCAGCGGCGAAGATCTCCGCCGCCCTCCGGTACGACAGCCGTGCCTGTCCGGTCTGCAGGCAGACATTCCCGGCGGCGGCCCGTGAGGGGCGCGTTCCCGCTCGCCGTCCGGTGACGAACACTGGTCCCCACGTCCGCCCGGCCAGCAGCCAGCGCAGGAACTGCCCGGTCGGTACGCCCCACGCGATGTCCGCAGGCTGCTCGTCGGCGGTGCCGCAGGAGGGCAGCCGTCGGACCCGGTGCCCGTCCAGGTCAAGCTGATCGGCGTCGAGGGCTAGCACCGCTGCGGCGGCCGCGCCCGAGTCGTAGAGCAGCCGCCAGAACGCATGCTCGCGCAGGCTGGCAGTCAACCGGAACAGCGCGCCGACCTGCTCAGCGCCCAGCGGCGCCGCGAGCTCATCCGGCGGCCGGTGCCGTAGCCCTGCCGTCGGATCGGCGCTGATCCAGCCGAGGTCCTGCCACCAGCCGACGGCGCCGCGCAGCGCCGACAGTTCACGGTTCACGGTCCGCGCATCGGACTCGGCTGCCCGATCGGCGAAAGCCTCCGCCAGGCGCCGGGGGATGCCGGGGTCGTCAAGGAGTGCGAGTGGCACGATGGGCGGCGCCGCGCCCCGCCGCCGCGATCCGGCGGGGATCGGCCGACCGACGAGCGGCCAAGCCCACCCGGCGAGCGAGATTCGGTACACCCGCCGCGACGTAGTGCTCAGCGGCGCCTGCCCTAGGTAGGCGTCTACCGCGACCGCGTACTCTACTGGCGCCGTCACCGATCCTCGATTCCGTGACCTATACCTGCGGCTAGCATAACCGATCCGGATGAATCGCATTTACTGCGGTAACTTCCCTTCGCCAGCCCATAATCCACCTTGCGAGGCTTTTATCCGGATGATAAAAAATGCTCATGAATTACTTTAGAGAAACGCAAAGCCGCAGTAAATCAGGGAGAACGACCCGCAGTATTAACCGCAGTAAATCGCCTTGCGATAAGCTGGAGACGATCGACACACCGAAGGTTCCGGTGGGCAGCACTTACCACGGGGTGACGGTGACCGAGGACTACCGGTGGCTGGAGGATGCCCGGTCGGATCAGACACGCTCCTGGACTAAGGCACAGGACCGGCGGACTCGTAGCTATCTGGAGAACTTGCCCTTCCGCGATGCGGTCCGCCAACGGGTGGCAGAGGTCCTGATGACGGAGCCGGTCAGGTATGACGCCCTCCGGCATGCGGGTTCGGCGTATTTCGCGCTTAAGCGCCAGCCGCCGAAGCGGCAGCCCTTCTTGGTGGTGCTGAGTGACCTTGACGATTTGTCCGACGAACGCGTGCTGGTCGACCCAGGTGAAATCGACGACAGCGGCCCGGCCACGATCGACTGGCACCAGCCGTCCCCGGACGGCAGCCTGGTGGCGGTATCCCTGTCCACACCAGACACGCAGGACGGTACCGTGCATGTCTATCAGGCCACGTCCGGTGAACTCACCGGCGCGCCCGTGACCCTGGGCACGGCTTTTGGCTCCCTTGCCTGGGCTGGCGATTCCTCCGGCTTCTGGTATACCCGCTACCAATCGCCGGGCGAGCGCCCAGACGGCGACGTCGGCTTCTACCAGGAGGTCTGGTATCACCCGCTCGGCGACGCGCTGGAGGAGGACCGCCGCGAGCTGGCGGGTGTGTTCGCCGACAACCGGATCGCGGAGAACTTCCTCAGCGCCTCACCCGACGGTCATTGGGTGATGGACCGGGTCCAAAAAGGTGATGGCGGCCACTGGCAGGTGTTCGTCCGCGCGCAGGCGGGCGATGACTGGTGGCTAGCCGCCGACGTGAACGACAAGGTGACATACGCGGCGTTCGGCCCAAACGCGCTGTACCTGCTATCCCGGCTTGGCGCCCCGCACGGGAAGATTCTCCGGCTGCCGCTGCGAGCCGGGGCAACCGTCGCACACGCTGCCGAGGTGGTGCCCGAGGCGGATATGACGATCGAGGGGGGAGCGCTGGCGTCGCCGCTGGCGGTCACGGACAGATGGCTGTGGCTGCTGGATATGGACGCAGGCTGGTCGTCGCTGCGGCGGTTCGATCTGCATGGCACGCCTGCCGGGCCGGCGGAGGTACCGCCAGGCTCCGCGGTAGACGGCCTAGTCCGGCTGGACGGAAATGAAGTTGCCTACGCGACCGAGTCGTTCACTGAGCCGCGGTCATGGTGGCGCGCGTCTAGCCAGTCGGCGCCGCGCCTCACCGCCCTAAGGACTAGGACCCCGCTGGACTTCTCAAGATTCGAGGTGGGCCGGGAATTCGTCACCGCCAAAGACGGCACCCAAGTGCCGGTGACCCTGATCGCCCCGCCCGGAACACCCCGCAACGCCACCGCACCCGCGTTGCTCACCGGCTACGGCGGTTACGGCATCTCCCTCAAGCCCCGGTTTGACCCGGGCTGGCTGCCCTGGCTGGAACAGGGCGGAGTGGTCGCGGTCGCACACACCAGGGGCGGCGGCGAATACGGCGAGCACTGGCACCACGCCGGACGGCTCGCGGCCAAGCAGAACGTCTTCGATGACTTCGCCTGCTGCGCCCGCTTCCTGATCGAGTCGCACCTGACCACCAGCGAGCGGCTTGCGATCCTCGGCGGCTCCAACGGCGGCCTGCTCATGGGGGCGACGCTAACCCAGCACCCCGGCCTCGCCCGCGCCGTCGTAGCGATGGTGCCGGTCATGGACATGCTCCGCGTGGAGCTAGACCCCAACGGAACCTTCAACGTAGGCGAGTACGGGACGGTCAACGACCCGGAGCTGTTCCAGGCGATGCGTGCCTACTCCCCGTACCACAACGTCAAGGACGGCAGAGCGTACCCTGCTGTGCTGCTCACCGCCGGCGAATCCGACCCCTTCGCTAAGGCATACCACGCTAAGAAGATGGCAGCCCGCCTGCAGGCAGCGACCTCATCCAGCCAGCCAGTCCTCCTGCGGGTCAGACCGGGAGGGCACGGCCCAGGCTCACTGGACGAGCGGGTATCCGAACTCGCCGACATCTACGCCTTCCTCTTCGACAGGCTCAGCATCGACTACCGCCCCACGGCCGACCGGCACCTCAAGAAAGACTGACCGCCGCCCGGCCGACGACCGCGGTGTTTCACAACCGATGGTCCAGTCTGCTCCGGTCACCCGGCAGCCGCCACAGTGTCAAGCACGAATTCGCAGGTCAAGAGCGATGCGGCGTATTGGCTTCTTGGTGAAGACGCCCCTCGGACACAACGTGATCACCGCCTGATCTGCGGATGTGTCATTGGGCAGCACTTCGCAACAGTCAGATGAAGCTATTTCCGCAGGTCAGGACCATGGGGGTTCAAGACGGGTCCAAGTTGTGAAACGGTAACAGTCATCGCTTACCGGACCCCGGGCTTGCGGGATTTCTGTGGAACGTGTGCGTAGGGAACATAGTCCTGGAAGGCGCTGGGCGGATGCGCCCTGGCTGGATGCCAACCTTCCAGGGCCAGGTGCGCCGCGCTCCGGTCGGCTGCGGATAGCCCGACAACTCCCGCAGACCCGTCACGGCATCCGTCACCGATAGTGACCACAAACCTGTCGCCTTCTCCCCGAAGGCGGCCCGAACGCCCTGGCCTGGCTGCCAGCGCAGGGCGGCGACATCGCGCCGATCCCCGGAACACGCCGGAGCGAACGGGTCGAGGAGAACGTCGGTGCCGACGCGATCGAACTGAGCGCGGGCCAGCTCAACCGGCTGAATGACGTCGAGCCGCCCGTGGGTGACCGCGACGCCGATATGACGCCCATCAACCGCTGACCCGTTTGGACGACGGGCAGTGCGCCCTCAGCTGACCGACGCCCCGGCCGGAAGCGGGCGAGCCGGAGCGGGGCTCTCAAGCTGCATCGCCTTCGGTGGCCGTGCCCGGCGGTAACGCCTGGCGAGAACGACGCCGCCGATCGCTGCTGCGAAGCAAGACGCGCCGCCTGCCGCCAAGCCGATTCGCGGATCGGTCAGGGCGATGATCCAGCCGATCGCAGGGCCGCCGACCGGCGTCGTTCCCTGGAAGGCAACCTGCCAGAGCGCGATCACCCGTCCGCGCATGCTCGGCTCGGCGCTGAGCTGGATGGTGGAGTTGCCGATCGCGATGAAGGAGACGCTCGCCCAGCCCACGAACAGCAGCGCGGCGTAGGTGAGGCCGAGGAATGGTGCGAAGGCACAGACCAGGATGGCCGTCCCGAAGCCCACCGAAGCGATGATCATCGGGCGTAGTCCGGTCCGCCCCCGCGCGGCGGTGAACAGGCCACCGATGACAGCGCCGATCCCCATGGCCGCGGTCATGAAGCCGTACGCTTCCGCGCCGCCGTGGAATGACCGCTCGGCAAGAACAGGAAGCGAGACAGAGAACTCATAAGCGAACAGCCCGACGAGGCCCATCATCGCGAGCGGGATGGCGATTGTTGGAGTGCGCGCCGCGTACCGCAGGCCCTCACGCAACTGCCCGCTGGCTCGTCCGGACGGCGGGCTCGGCCGCAGGGCGGACCGGTCCATGATCAGCAGGGAGGTGACGACGGCCGCGAAGCTCGCCGCGTTCAGCAGAAAGCAGACCCCGATGCCGACCGTAGCGATGAGGACGCCCCCGATGGCGGGCCCGACAGCACGGGCGGCGTTCACCGTCACCGAGTTCAGCGTGATGGCATTGCGCAGCTCGTCTTTGCCGACCATTTCCCTGACGAAAGCCTGCCGCGCGGAGTTCTCGAAGGCGTTGTTCAGTCCAAGGACGACGGCCAGCAGGCAGATCTCCCAGAAGCGGGCCGAGCCGAACACGACAAGCAGCCCGAGCATCAGGGCCTGGAACCCCATGGCGATCTGCAGCACGATCATGAGCCGCCGCTTGTCTACCCGGTCGGCGATGACGCCGCCATAAGGACCGAGGAGCAGAACCGGCAGAGCCTGCAGCGCGACGGTCAGGCCCAGGGCGGTACTTGAGTGGGTAAGGGTCAACACGAGCCAGGCCTGCGCCGTCATCTGCATCCAGGTGCCGACCATAGATATCGACTGGCCAGTGAAGTACAGGCGGTAATTCGGGACTTTCAGCGAGGAAAAAGTCTTTCCCCAAAACGCTCCGGCCTTACTCTTCAAGCTCTCATCCCCACAGCAGCCAGCTCACTAGTTAGTTAGCACAACAAACGATAAATCACGACTGTTCCCGGGATCGGACTCACGGGGCCGCGATGGTTCCGGTCTGCCCTTGGCCCCTGCCGAAAACCTCATCCATGCTGGTTGGAGCCGTTGTACAGGTGGGACGATGGTGTACGCCGCAGCGGCCGACGGGGCGGCGGCGGTGGCACTCGATCACCGTCTCTGCCGCCGGCACCTCACGACGACGGTTACTTCGGACCGCTGCTGAACGCCGCGTCGAAGGACGCCGAAGGCGGCTCGAAGTCGAACTGCCGGAGGAAGGCCAGCGACGCAGGCGCCCCGGCCAGCCGGTCCATGCCCGCGTCTTCCCACTCCACCGAGATCGGCCCCGTGTACCCGATCGAGTTCAGCATGCGGAACACGTCCTCCCACGGCACGTCGCCGCGCCCGGCCGACACGAAGTCCCAGCCGCGCCGCGGGTCGCCCCACGGCAGATGCGAGCCGAGCCTGCCGTTACGCCCGTCGAGCCGCTTCCGCGCCTCCTTGCAGTCCACGTGGTAGATCCGGTCCCGGAACTCCCCGAGGAACGCGACCGGATCCAGGTCTTGCCACACGAAATGGCTCGGGTCGAAGTTCAGCCCGAACGCCGGCCGGTTCCCCACCGCGTCCAACGCACGATGAGCCGTCCAGAAGTCGTACGCGATCTCGCTTGGGTGTACCTCGTGCGCGAACCGCACGCCCACGGCGTCGAAGACGTCCAGGATGGGATTCCAGCGCGACGCGAAGTCCTCGTAACCGCGCGAGATCATCGACTCGGGCACCGGCGGGAACATGGCAACCGTGTGCCAGATCGACGACCCGGTGAACCCCACCACGGTCCGCACTCCGAACGCCGCCGCCGCTCGCGCCGTGTCCGCGATCTCCGCCGCCGCCCGCCGCCGTACCCCTTCGGGCGACCCGTCGCCCCAGATCCGCGCTGGCAGGATCGCCTGGTGCCGCTCGTCGATCGGGTGGTCGCAGACCGCCTGCCCGACGAGGTGATTGGAGATCGCCCAGCATTCCAGGCCGTACTTCGACAGCAGCGCGTGCCGCCCGGCCAGGTAGCCGTCCTCCCGCAGCGCGCGGTCCACCTCGAAGTGGTCCCCCCAGCATGCCAGCTCAAGCCCGTCGTACCCCCACGAGCTCGCCAGCCGGCAGACCTCCTCAAGCGGCAGGTCCGCCCACTGCCCGGTGAAGAGGGTGAATGGCCGTGGCATCAGTCCTCCAAGATTTATTCGGAACGTTCCCGGCTGACTCCCCCGGCTTCCACCGCTGCCCACCCGCTACCGGAAGCCGCACTGCGCTGCACCGCATCAAGCACCCGCTGCACGGCCAGCCCGTCGGTAAACGACGGCTCAGGCTGCGTGCCCGCCGCAATCGCCGTCAGCAGGTCCCTGGCCTGGTGCGTGAACGTGTGTTCCCAGCCGAGGGTGTGGCCCGGCGGCCACCAGCCGGACAGGTACGGATGGCCGGGCTCGGTGACGAGGATGCGGCGGAATCCTGCGGAGTCAGCCGGGTCCGTTCGGTCAAAGAACTCGAGCTCGTTGAGCCGCTCTAGGTCGAATGCGAGGCTGCCCGCCGAGCCGTTGAGCTCGATGCGCAGCCCGTTCTTCCGCCCGGCCGCGTACCTGGTGGCCTCGAACGAGGCCAGCGCGCCGCCGCCGAGCCTGGCGGTGAACACCACCGCGTCGTCCACCGTGACCTGCCCCGTCCCAGACCCTCCGGGCAGCGGCCGCTTGCCGGTGAACGTGGCGCTGACCGCGGACACGCCGGTGATCACGTCGCCGGTCAGGTAATGCGCCAGGTCGACGATGTGCGCGCCCAGGTCGCCGAGCGCGCCCGACCCGGCGTGCTCGGCCTGCACCCGCCAGGTGATCGGGGCGTCCGGGTCGACGAGCCAGTCCTGCAGGTAGACGGCCCTGACGTGGCGCAACGTGCCGAGGCGGCCGTCTGCGACAAGCTGCCGGGCGAGCGCGAGGGCCGGAATCCGCCGGTAGTTGAACCCGACCATGGCCCACGCGCCAGACGGGACCGCGGCGTCCGCCGCCGCCACCATCGCCTCGGCCTCCGCGACCGTATTGGCGAGCGGCTTCTCGCACAGTACGTGCTTGCCTGCCCGGAGTGCGGCGATCGCGATCGGCCCGTGCAGGTCGCCGGGCGCGGAGATGTCGATCAGCTGGACGTCGTCGCGGGCAATCAGCGCGCGCCAGTCGGTCTCGACGGCAGCCCAGCCGAGACGGTCTGCGGCGGCTCGTGTTGCTGCTTCGTTCCGCCCGCAGATCGCCGCGAGCCGTGGCTGCACCGGCAGGTCGAACGCGCGGCCGACGGTACGCCAGGCCTGCGAGTGCGCACGGCCCATGAACGCGTAGCCGACCATACCCACCCCGACGCTACGTTGCCCGGACATGCGGATCCCATTCTGCGTCAAGCTCGGCGGGCACGTCGAAGACCGACTCGACCGCCTCGAAACCGGTCCCGGAGGCGGACCGCTCTATCGCGGTCATCATCTCAAGCACGTGCAGCGCCATCTCGCCGGAGGCCCGGTGCGGCTCGCCGCGCCGGATGGCGCGGGCCATGTCGACGACCCCGGTGCCGCGCCCGGCCGCAGCGCCGGCCGACGGGATCACGGTCCACTCCGTCTCGCAGGCGCGGCGCACGCGAAGGTCGCCGTCGAACGTGTTGGGGTCCGGCACCGAGAGGGTGGCCTCTGTCCCGGTGATCTCAACAAAACCGCCCCTGCCCAGCGGCGAGTCCCAGCTGAGCAGCAGCGATGCTGCCTGGCCGCCCGCATACTCCGCAAGCGCGGATATATAGGTGGGCACTTCTACGGTGAACTCAGTACCCGCTCGCGGCCCGGAGCCGATCACGCGGGTGTCGCGCGCCCTGCGCCCGACGGCCGCGACTCTGGTCGCCGGCCCGAACAGCGTCGCCAGCACCGACAGGTAGTACGGCCCGAGGTCGAACAGCGGGCCCGCGCCTTTCGCGAACAGGAACTCCGGATCCGGGTGCCACGACTCCGGGCCGGGGCCCTGCAGCAGGGTGAGCGCACTCACTGGCGTGCCGATCGCGCCGGCGCTGATCAGCCGCCGAGCCGACTGCAGCCCCGCGCCGAGCACAGTGTCCGGTGCGCAGCCGATCCGCAGCCCGGCCTGGCGCGCCTGACCGAGGAGCGCGCACCCTGAGGCCACGTCCGGAGCGAGGGGCTTCTCATTCCACACGTGCTTGCCGACGGCGATCGCGGCCGAGGCCACCTCGGCGTGCGCGGCGGGAATTGTCAGGTTCACCACGAGTTCCACGCCAGGGTGCTCAAGGGCCTGCTGCACGCTGCCCGCGGCCGGCACGTCGTAGGCGGCGGCCTGCGCCTTGGCCCGTTCGGTATCGATGTCCGCGCAGAACAGCACCTGCACGTCCGGGAAGGTGGCCAGGTGCCGCAGGTACTGGTCGCTGATGTTGCCGCAACCGACAATGCCGACGCCGAGGGGATCCATCAGGTACCCGCCCCGGCACGGACCGGCTTGGCCAGGTCGTGCCCGGCGAGCCAGGCCAGGCTGTCGCCGACGGCGGTGAGCATGTCCGTCGCGCAGCTGTCGAGTTCCACCACGTGCCATTCGGCGGACGGGCAGGCGGCAAGGATCTCGGCGACCGGCATCCGGCCGCTGCCTACTGCGGTCTGCGGGTCCTGCCTGGTCACCGGGCCGTCCTTCACGTGCAGGTAGCGCACGCGGTCACCGAGGCGGCCGAGCAGTTCGGGCACGTCCTGCCCGCCGACCGCCGCCCAGTAGGTATCGACCTCGAGGATCACCGCCGGGTCGAGCGCGTCCTCGAGGACCTCAAGACCGGTCCGGCCTCCAACGAGCGACGCCAGCTCGAATTCGTGGTTGTGGTAGCCGAGCCGCAGCCCGTAGTCCGCGGCTTTGGCCGCGGCATCGTTCAGCTCATGAGCGAGCGCGGCGATTCCTTCGGCGTCAGCGAATCGTTCGCGCGGCACCGAGGGCACGATCACCGTGCCGCCGCCGACCGCCTGCGCCCCGCGCAGCAGCACGTCGGCGTCTTCGCCGAGGGCCTCGACGTGTACGGCACATACGGCCAGGCCGGCCTCGTCCAGGTCGGCGCGCAGCCGTTCCGGGTCGGTCCGCACGTCGTAGGGTTCGACCGCGCCGTACCCGAAGGCGGCGATGCGCCGCAGGACAGGCATCCTGCCCGTCGCGAGCTGCTCGCGGACCGAGTAAAGCTGCAGGGCCGGCGGACTGCCAATCAACGTGCCACACTCCTCGCACGGACTAATTTTTCGAAAAGTTCCCGTTATACTGGCGACAGCAATAAGCACGCTAGATCCGGATTTGATAGGTGTCAATGGGTGATTACGGGTAACGGCTTTTCGAAAAGTTCTAGACTCACGGCCAGCCTCACCAGCATCGCCGCCGCAGCCGACGTGTCGGTCTCCACCGTCTCGAAGGTGCTCAACGGCCGGTCCGACGTGGCGCCGGAGACCCGCGAGCGGCTCGGCCGGATCTTGCGCTTGCACGGTTACCAGGTCGCGCCACCGGCCGGGATCGGCGTGGTCGACCTGCTGATCGGCAGCCTCGGCAGCCCCTGGGCGGACGAACTGATCCGCGGCGCCGTCACCGCGGCCGCCGAAACTGAGACCAGCGTCATCGTCAGCCATGTCACCTCGGCCGCCGAGTTCGGCCGCTGGCTGAAGATCGCGACCGCGCGCGGCACCCGCGGTGTGCTGAGCGTGCTCCACCTGCCCGACTCCGCGGCGATCCGCCGGCTGGCGGACGCCCGTGTCCCGCTGGTGGTCATCGACCCGCCGGCCGAGCCCGACGGGTCGATCCGCTCGGTCGGGACCACGAACTGGCAGGGCGGCGTGACGGCAGCCCGGCACCTCATCGAACTGGGCCACCAGCGGATCGCCGCCATCGGCGGACCGGACGAGCTATGGTCCTGCCGGGCGAGGCTCGACGGCTACAGCAGCGCCCTGCGCCGGGCCGGCCTGCCCGTCGACGACACCCTGGTCCGCTGCGACGATCTGTCCGCCGACGGCGGCCTGCGCCAGGCGAGGGCACTCCTGTCCGTGCCCGACGCGCCGACGGCGATCGTGACGGGCAACGATGCCCAGGCGTTCGGCGTGCTGCAGGCACTCGCCGAACGCGGTCGCCGCTGCCCCGACGACCTCAGCGTGACCGGCTTCAACGACCTGCCGATCGCAACCTGGGCCACACCTCCGCTCACCACCATCAGGCAGCCGCTTGCCGCTATGGCCGCCACCGCGTTCTGGATGCTCACCTCGTCTGACGCCGAAGTACAACCCCGCCACCTCGAACTAGAAACGACGTTGGTGGTCCGCCGGAGCACCGCCCCGCCCCGCTAATCACCAGCGCAGCGCCCGGCCGCAGCGTCGCCACTCGTCACCAGGTGCGTGTCGGCCCTCGGACACTGTCGCACTTCTCTAACCTGCGCTTATGCCTCGCGGCTTGAGCTAGGTGGGCAACACCGCAGTTCAGAGGCATGCAAGTTCAAGGCCCTCTCGGACACTAACTCTTTGCGCACGCTGTGACGGCGTCCAGTTCTGGACTGATCCGCGCCCATCGATTTAGCACGGCTCAGAGTCGGCCTGCTCACCTATGCTGGCGCTGCATGGACGTGCAGGTCGGACGATAGCTAGTCGGGGTTCTCCCCGGCCGGCCCTCGGCCGGGGCGCATCAGGGCGGCGGCCAGTTCCTGGCGGCTGCGGACGCCGAGTTTGTCGAAGACCGCCCGCAGGTGTTCCTGGACGGTGTACTGGCTGATGGCCAGCTGGCCGACGACCTGCTTGGTGGAATATCCCCGCAGCACTAGCGCGACCACCCGGGCCTGAGCGCCCGTCACGCCGTGGCTGGCCAGTATCAAGGACGCCAGTTCGCCGGGCCCGGGCTCCTCGAGTACCAGGACGGTGGACCGCTCACCGCTGCCGTGCAGCGGTGAGGCGTGGACGGACAGCCAGTCCCCGCGGACTGTGCGCAGCCGCACCGCGGGCGCCGGATGCTCCGGGGCCATCTCGGCGTGGCCGGCCGCGGCGAGCAGGGGCAGCGGCAGCTGACATGAGCTGGGCCAGTCGCTTTCGGGGATCTGCGCCAGCCAGCGCTCCGCGGCGTCGTTCACCGAGGTGACCGATCCGGACGCGTCGAGGATGACCACCCCGTGCCCCAGCGCCGGGTATGACTCCCGGGCCTGCCCGGTCAGTAGAGCTCGGCGGAGTCCCTCGGCCACGTGCGGGGCGATCCTGGCTACGAGGTCGCGGTCACGCGGCGAGAACCCAGTGGCCCCGGCCTGCCGGTGCAGGCACATTACCCCCCAGCACGCCTGCCGGGTCCGCAGCGCCACCCGCAGTTCGTCGCCGAGGCCGAGGGGCCGCATGATGGACGCATGCCGGGCGCTGCTGTCCCGGTCGCCGCGGGTAGCCTGATCCAGCGTCCGGACCGGATCCGGCCCGGCGGCGAGGTCGGTAAACCGGTTGACGTCACGCCCGTCGAGCTCGTTGGCCAGGAACGCGGCCGCTGCCTCGATGAGCGGCTCCTCGCTGACCGCCGACGTGAACAGCAGCGTCGCCGGATCCACGGTGGCGATGAAGGCGGCGTCCACCCCGGCCAGCGCCTTCAGGCGGCTGCCGACCTCGCGGCGGAGCGCGGTGGCGTCCAGGCCCGCGTAGCAGCACTCGATGAGTACTTCCACCCGGCGCTGGAGGGGTTGCAGCGGCATAACCCCACGGTACGGAACCGAAGGCCCGGATGACACCCCAGGAAACTGGCATGGTGACCGCCGCGCGCAGAGCGCAGCCTGGGGCCATGACAACCTTCGGATTGCACCTGACCAGTTACCCAGGGCCGGACGCGGGAGGCTCGATCGCCGCGTATACGCGAGACGTCGCCGCGGCGGCCGAGGACTCCGGCGTGTTCAGCACGCTGTGGCTCACCGATCATGTCCAGAACCCGAACCCGGCGGCCCCGGAGGCTCCGATGCCGGAATCGCACCTGGTCCTGGCTGCGGTCGCGGCCTGCACCCGGCAGATTGAGCTGGGTCTGCTCGCCGCCTCGGTGGTATACCGGAATCCGGCGCTGCTGGGCAAGATGATCACCACGCTCGACCTGCTGTCCGGCGGCCGCGCCATCCTCGGGATCGGCGCCGGGCACCCGCGCACCCAGGCCGAAGCCGAGTCCTACGGCTTCCCCTTCCCGCCGGTCCGCGCCCGGATGGAGATGCTCGATCACGCACTCGAGGTCATCCGGCCTATGATCGGTGCCCGGGCAGCCAGCGGCGCCCCGCCCAACTGGCCGCGGCCGCTGCGCCCCGGTGGCATCCCGGTACTCGTAGCCGGCAGCGGCGAGCAGCGCCTGCTCCGCATCGCAGCCAAGCACGCCGACATGATCAACCTGTCACTGCCGTCCGGCGACAGCCTCGCCCGCATCCCGCACAAGCTCGACGTCCTGCGTCAGCACTGCGAGACCGTCGGCCGAGACCCCGCGCAGATCACGGTGACCTACAAGGCCACGATGGCCGTGGCCGAATCCCGCGCGAAAGCCCGGTCCGCGTGGGACCAGTGGGCCCCGTCGTTCGGCCTGCGCGAGCCGGCCGCCGAGGCGGGGGCGTTCGTCGGTGAGCCCACCGAAATCGCCGACATGGTCCGGCCCTTCCTCGACGCCGGCGTCGATCACCTCGTCGTCGAGCTGGCCGGCGGTGCCGGGCCGGAGTCCATCGCGCTGGCCGCCAAGGCGCTAGATCCGCTAATGCCGGCCACCGGCAGTTGACTGCCGCGCTGAGGCGAGGGAGGAGCGGACCTCCCCAGGCGGCGGAGGTCCGCAAGTTGTAATGCGCTCGGCTCCTCCATCACGCGCGAGGAGGCCTGTGATGACGGGACCGCACGACAGCCATCGGTCACTCGATTTCACCAAGAACAGCGGCAAGTAGTCGCGCCGAGCGAAGACGATCCGGACCATGCGCAATTGGCCCGGTCAGAATCACAGCCGCCCGGGCCAGTAACTCCCGGCCGGGACATCCCGCCCGCCCGCTCTGAGGTCACTCCGCGTCGGTGACTCGAGGGAGTTCGTAATGAATGTTCGTGCCATATCCTGCCGCTTCGCGGCCCGGCGGCTGACCCTGAAGGCCTCCGGCCTGCTGTTCGACCACGCGGCCCTGCTGCCGGACCGGGCCAGCGCGGTCACCCTGGTGCACGCGGTCCCAGCGACGCCGCCTTCGTGCTCCCGGAAGTGCTCTTCATCGCGGGGCACCTGGCCGACATGCTCCATGACCAGCGCGATCACAATGAACTCGGTACCGGGACGAACATGTGGAGCAGTACGTTGCCCGCGATCCGGCGACAACGGCGGCTAGGCGCAGCGTGCCGCATATCCAACTGCAGCCGACGAGTCACTAGCGTTGGGCTTGGGGCGAGGAAACTGCGGGCGGCCAGCTCGCATGGCGCCTCTATGAGGGCCGACTCATCGTCGTTCCAGCCGGTGCGCCTCCCCGTTCAGCGTCAGTATCAGGCGGTCCCGAACGAGTTTGCGCCGATTAGCGCGATGCAGCCGAGCGGATCATGGCGTGGATTCGAGGCTAGTCAATTCTTTTACGAGGATGCCTGCTATGCCGTCGAATTATGCGTATGGCACGAGGCGGGGCCATAACCGAAACTCCTCAGCGTCACGCGGTGGATCGAGGCTCGCGTCCGGGGGCTGACCGCCGTCGATGTGAGGGATTTCGCCGGTGATCTGGGCATTTACTCGGACTCCTCGGCGGGCGTACTCGATGGCCAGTGAGCGGGCGACCAGTCACCCTCTGGGTCAGTGGTTTGGCCTACTTCGATCAGATGACCGTCGGGATCGCGGATG
>NZ_JBARCR010000274.1:0-2273 GCF_049794275.1 Trebonia sp. | reverse complement strand
CGGGGTCATGCATGACCTGCTCAGCCTCGGCCATCCCGTCACCGGGAGAGGGCTGCGGGATCTCGTGCTTCGCGCCCGACTGCTCCACGAGAACCAGGTTGGCCGGGCGGGCGTCCCCGGACGTATCACTATGCGCCTTCACACTCTTTATGACGCTGGAGCGCTCCCCGCTGTTCCCCAGGCCGCTATGGCCTGCGGCACACTTAAGCTCAGCCCCCGTCGAAGAGGGGCTCCGTCCAGCCGGAGCTGCCCGTGTCGTCTGACGGCGACCTGGTGTCGGAAGAGCGCGCCCGCCAGTTGGCTTGGGAAACCGCGCGAGTTCTGCGTGAGCTGGAGCGGCAGTTCGCTGATCCCCATAACCAGGACGACGTGCTGCCGGGAGATTTCCGCAGCATGCTGGATTCCTACCTCCAGACGGCAACAGAGCTGCTCGGCACAAAGCATCCGATGATGTCTCTTATTACGAACCTGCGCGCCCACCTCGTTACTGACCACGAACTCACCCTGGGCGCGGTAAAGACGAGATCAGCATTAATTGCCACTGCCCTGGAGACGAGATTTAACCTCGGGACGGGCGGCGGCCAGGTCGACCAGGGTTTCTCGGTTACCCAGGAACCGAGAGCGGCGATCTGGCGATCGGCCTGGCCCCGCGCCTGACCGCCTTCCGACTGGCCATGATCCCTGACGGTGAATCGGTTATGCTGAGCTAGCCAGCGGAATTTGCCGGGTGCTTCGGGCCAGGGCTCAGCGATTCGCCTTCTTGAGGGGCACCGTGAGCCATGAGACCTGACGTGCCAGTTCCCTTGAGAGGCGATGATTGCCTCATGGGCCTCACGGGACATGAGTTGACCGCAGCCTCTAGCGCCGTGGCCGCCCTGGCAATACTTGGGGGTTACCTTGGGGTAAGGGCGGCTAACCATAACGCCATCCGGATCGCGAGGGAGGAACGTTCCGCGCGACGCCAAGAGGAATTTGACAGCCTCAGGCGAGTCACTTACGCAAAATTCCTGGCCGCATTGGCCGAGCTTTCATCAGCCTCGATCAGGCACGGGGAGATCGTTGCCGCCCCGGAACTCCGCGGTAGCCTTGTGTCCGCCTTGAAGCGCCAGGATGAAACATTAATTGCGACTCGTAACTCCTTCGGAGAACTCGAAATTCTTGCGCCTGATCCTCTGCGCGACCTCGCGTTCCAGGCATTGGAAGATGCCCGGACATGCACCCAGGGGAACCAGTCAGCATTCGCCGGCGAAGTGGCTCAGCTGCGACTCGCGATGCGTCATGACCTGCGCCCTGGAGAAACCTTGGCTCCCCTTGAGCTGACTCAGACACCGAGCATCACTGCCGCCCCGACCACCAATTCAGCGGGCAGGAATTCGGCTGCGGCGCTCCCGGCTGGGAACGGAGCTCCCGCCTCTGATCTTCCTGGCTCTCCCTGAACAGCTGGGAGTGCGCCGCGCCAGGATCGAGCCCGCCGCCGTTCCCTTATCCGGTCTGGTGCTCCAGGGCCCGGCGGGTCAGGACGCGGGCCAGGTGCTGGCGGTAGGCCCGGCCCCGGCAGGACGGCGCTCATAGCCGGGCTCAGCGGCCGGCGTCCCGGGCTGCCTGCTCGAGCCGGTTCCGGTAAGCCTCCCACCAGGATGCGTCGCCGGGCGTCATGTTGTCCCTCCCCGGCTGGCGTCCTACAGACCCGTCGATCAGTTCCCGCACGATGTCGGCGTGCCCGGCGTGCCGGTGGGTCTCGGCGGTCACGTGGGCCATGATCCGGTGCAGCGTCACCTCGCTCCGGTCGGCCGGCCACCAGGGCACGTGACCGGTGGCCTCGAGCGGCAGCATGCCGATCGTGGTGTCCGCGTGCCGCCACGCCCGGTGGTACAGGGCGACGATCTGGCCCCGCGACTCCGCCGCGGTCGCCCACATGTCGTCGCTCAGTTCCGCGTCCTGCGCCAGCCAGGGCATGGGCTCGCCCGACGGCCGCCCGAAGGTCTCGCCGAAATACCCGAGCTCGACGGTGGCCAGGTGCTTGACCAGCCCCAGGAGGTTGGTGCCGGTCGGGGTGAGCGGGCGCCGCGCATCATATTCGGACAGCCCCTCGAGCTTCCAGAGGACCGCCTCGCGGCCGGCCTGCAGGTAACCGAGGAGGTCTCCTTTGGGGTCCGGTCCGGTCATGCTGGCAGTCTGTCATCCGGCCCGGCCGGCCTGTGCAGGACGGTTCCCGGGCCCTCAGCCGCTACCAGGGCCGGCCGGGGCGCTCCCGGAGCAGGTCGGTGATGAGG
>NZ_JBARCR010000273.1:0-7053 GCF_049794275.1 Trebonia sp. | reverse complement strand
CGGATCGGTGACCGCCAGCATGACCTCGCCGACGCGGCGGAGGAGGCACAGCCGAAGCGCCGACGCCCCGGTCACCCCAGGTGCCCCGGCGGCGACGGCCTGCGGCGCGGTCCGCAGCCCGTGCCTGACGGCGTTCACGACGAGTTCGGCGATGATGAGTTCGGCATCGTCCGACAGGTACCCCAGGTCCCAGCACATGAGCAGCTCACGGACAAACTGACGGGCAGTCCTCGCTTCCTCAGCAACCGGGCTCAGCGGCCGGGAGGTCACCGCGGGCGTTTCCCACCAAGCCGAAGGCACCGGCAGGAATTGCGGAGGAGATGCGGGCGAAGACGGGATGCTGACAAGGTCATCTTCATCGTCCGGCTCGTAAGCAACCCTCAGGTGAGCCAACGCAACCGCTTTCTGCATCGTCATGGGGGGCTGAAAAGCCTTGTCTGTCGCAGTATGTGGGTATGCCTTCCATGTATGGTGCCTGATATATTGTGCAAATGCAAGACCGGATGCACGTTCATTCGGCCCGTGCACCTGAGTCTCCGCACGGGGTTGCTACGCGCGAGCGGGAGCGCCGATTCGACCCAAACCTACGTTACGTGATTAGCAGATCACTTTCAGTGATCTGGTGGTGGGTACTCCAGACAACGTCACGATGTGCCACTGGAAGGAACATGACGAACAGCTACAACGGCATCGCCGCCACCGCGCTCGCCGAGGTGAGTTGGCAGAAGAGCCAGCACAGCAACCCCAACGGGGCCTGCGTGGAGGTCGCACTCCTGCCAGACGGCGAGATCGCCGTCCGCAACTCGCGCTTCCCCACCGGTCCGGCACTGGTCTACACCCGCGCCGAGATAGCCGCATTTCTCGCCGGAGCCAAAGCCGGAGAGTTCGATAATGTGCTCTAATCTGCTCGCCAAGCAGGGCACTAGGCGGCACGCTAAGGCGCCGCAATCGATCGCATAAAGCCACGGGCGATTTCAGAACGTCTATTGAATTGTCACCTAGTCCCCTTTCGCAAACGCATGCTCTCGTGGGAAACTGGCGCATGCCCAATGGCAACCTACGGGCTACCGTCCAGTAACCAGGAGTAGCGATGCTCTCGTCCGAGGACTCCGCTTGGGAGGTACCGCAGGCTCTGTTCGGACCGCGATCCGCGGGACCGACGGTGCAGCGGCTCGTGCTTGGCGGGCACCTGCGACGGCTCCGTGAGCAGGCTCATATCACCACGGAGCAGGCGGCCGGCATTATCCGCGGCTCGCACTCCAAGATCAGCAGGATGGAGCACGGCCGGGTCGGCTTCAAGGAGCGGGACATCGCCGACCTGCTGACCATGTACGGGGTCACCGACGCCGATGAGCGCGAGGCGCTGCTCAAGCTGGCCAGGGAGTCGAATACGCCGGGCTGGTGGCAGGGATACGCCGACATCCTGCCGCACTGGGTCGAGCCGTATTTCGGGCTTGAGGCCGCGGCCTCGTTCATCCGCAACTACGAGCTTCAGTTCGTCCCTGGCCTGCTGCAGACCGAGGGCTACGCCCTGTCCCTGATCCGGCTGGGCAACGCTCCGACGGAGGAAGACGTGCTGCGCCGCGCGGAGGCCAGGATGTCCCGGCAGGACATCCTCAGCAGGGAGACACCGCCGCGGGTGTGGGCCGTGGTGGACGAGGGCGCGCTGCGCCGCCCGATCGGCGGCGCGAAGGTCATGCGCGAGCAGCTGAAGCACCTGATCGACATGTGCGACCACCCGGCCGTCACGCTGCAAGTCCTGCCGTTCCAGGTCGCCTCGCACCCCGCGATGGGCGGGCCGTTCACGATCCTGCGGTTCTCCGAGCCCGACCTGCGCGACGTCGTCTACATCGAGCAGCTGACGAGCGCCCTGTACCTCGACAAGCCGGCGGAAGTCGACAGCTACCTCGAGGTGATGGAGCAGCTCTGCCTGCAGGCCGAGCCCGCGGCCAGGACACCTCAGATCCTCAAGGACGCGCTGAACGGCCTCTAACTCGCCGCAGCCTCAAATGTGAAGGAGCCCCGGGCCTAAGGCCCGGGGCTCCTCTGCTCAGCCGCTTAGGACTCGTCGGGCACGAGCGTCGGGGTGCTCCTCGTCAGGGTCTGCTTGCGGAAGTACGCCGGGTAGGCGAACCGCATGTAGATGCCGACGATGAGGCCGACCAGCGCGGCCACGAAGGCGATCACGAAGGTCCCGCCGATCTGCCAGCCCAGGCCAGGCACCGTCCACATCGTGTAGCTGTTCTCTGTCGCCACGTCCCAGTCCAGCCACAGGCTCCAGCCGCCGAAGAAGTACATGATCAGGCCGCCGAGCACGGGCAGGATGCCTTGCATGAACAGGTTGCGCGCGCTCGAGGTCAGATTCTTGCGGTAGTACCAGGCGCAGGCGAACCCGGTGAGGCCGTAGTAGAAGGCGATGTACAGGCCGATCGCGGTCACCGCGTCGTAGATGATGTTGCCGCCGGACAGGTAGTTGAACGGAATGTAGAGCGCGATCGAGATGGCGCCCATCACGATCGTCGAGACCGTCGGGGTGAGGTAGCGCGGGTGCATCTTCGCGAACGCGGGGGGCAGCGCCCTGTAGGCCGCCATCGAGAGGGTCGTGCGGGCCGTCGGCAGGATCGTGGTCTGGGTCGACGCCGCCGCCGAGCTGAGCACCATCAGGATCAGCAGCCTGGCGAGGAAGGTCCCGATGCCCGAGCTGCCGAACACCGCACTGCCGAGCACGGACAGCACGTCGCCGGAGTTGTCCGGGTTGGCCAGGCCGCCCCCTGTCGTCCCGATGCCGGCGAACGACTGGGCGGCGAGGATCACGACCACGTAGGTGACGAGCAGGATGACCGTAGAGAGGATCGCGGCCCGCCCCGGCGTCTTCTCCTTGTCCTTGGTCTCTTCGTTGACCGCGACCGCGGTGTCCCAGCCCCAGTAGATGAACAGCATCAGGATCAGCCCGCCGACGAACGCGGAGAAGCTCGAGATGTGGAACGGGTTGAACCAGGAGATCGACGGGGTCACCGAGCCGGCCGGGTGGTGGCCGGTGCCCACGCGCGTGAGCGCCACCACCGAGAACACCAGCAGCATAACGATCTCGATGCCGAGCAGCACACGCTGGAGCCTCGCGGACACCTCGATGCCCCGGTAGCAGATGTAGGTCATCGCGATGATCCACACCACGCCGACGAACAGCACCCAGCCGCTCGTCGGGTCGCTGCCGATGCCGTCAGCGCCAAACAGCAGGAAGAGGTATTGCCCCGCGACCTGCGCCAGGCTGGCCATGACCAGGATGTCGGCGGCGACGATCGCCCAGCCGCCCGCCCAGCCGGTGCGCGGGCCGAACGCCCTGGCCGCCCAGGTGAACGTGGTCCCGCAGTCCGGGTCGGCCTTGTTCAGCTCGCTGTACCCGATCGACGTCAGCAGCATCGGAATGAAGGCGAGCAGCGCGACGACCGGGGCGCCGAGACCCACCACGACGACGATCAACCCGAGCGTGGCCGCCAGGCTGTAGGCCGGCGCCGTGGAGGCGACGCCCATGACGACGCTGGACACGAGGCCGAGCGCACCTGTCTTAAGGCCCTTCTCCGCTGTCTGCTCGACGATCGTTGTCGCGCCCTTCGCAGTCGCCATGCGACACCCCTCTCTCCAGATAGCTACGGTTTTAGCACAAAATGTCCACAAAAACGGGGTATTCCGTGGGAACAGGGTAGTCCAACTTCGGAAATAGCAGAACCATCGCAGGCCTCAGTTTGATCAACCTCTCTAGCAGCAGTAGGAACACTGTTCCTTCCAAAAGGCGGTCTGACCTGCGATAAGCGGGTCTGGTGCTGGCTACGGTAGCCGTTCTACGGTGATCTCACGCGCATTGCCACGGCAAGGAGGCCGCGCATGAAAATTACCGTGAACGTCGACGACGTGCGCTACGACGACGACGTCGAACCGCGCTTGCTCCTCGTGCACTACCTGAGAGAGCAAGCGGGACGTACCGGCACGCCCATCGGCTGCGACACCTCTAACTGCGGTGCCTGCACCGTGCTGATGAACGGGGTGTCCGTGAAGAGTTGCTCCGTGCTCGCCGTGCAAGCCGACGGCGCGGAGATCACCACGATACAAGGGCTGGGCAACGGGACAGCGCACCCGCTGCAGGATGCGTTCCACGAGGAGCACGCGCTGCAGTGCGGGTATTGCACCCCAGGGATGATCATGGCCGCCGTCGACTTGCTGCGGGATAACCCGAATCCGACCGAGCAAGAGGTCAGGGACGGCCTCGAAGGCAACCTGTGCCGCTGCACCGGGTACCAGAACATCGTCAGGGCGGTATTGAAGGCCGCTGGCCGCGCGGGGGTGACCGCATGACCACCGCGGAAACCACCGCGCGCGAGGTCGGCAAGGCTCGCGCCAGGAAAGAGGACGCCCGGCTGATCACCGGGCAGACCAACTGGACAGACAACATCATCCTGCCCGGCCTGACCTACGTCGCGTTCGTGCGCAGCCCGTACGCGCACGCGCGGATTACCGGGGTGGATCTGTCGGCGGCCCGGGAGGCGTCCGGCGTGATCGCCGTCTTCTCCGGCGCCGACTTCGCCGCCGAGCAGGGCAGCCTGCCGTGCGCCTGGCCGGTCACCGAGGACATCGTGCTGCCAGATCACCCGGCGATGGCGGTCGACACCGTGCGGTACGCCGGCGAGATCGTCGCCGCGGTCGTGGCCAGGGACCGGTACGCCGCCGCGGACGCGGTTGAGCTGATCGACGTGAGCTACGAACCGCTCGAGCCCGTGCTCGACATGGAGGCCGCGGTGCGGCCCGACTCGCCGAAGGTGCACGAGGCGGGCAACAAGTCCTACACCTGGACGCTGGCCAACGGCGACATGGACGCGGCGTTCCGCGACGCGCCCGTGGTGCTCGAGCGCACGTACCGGCAGCAGCGGCTGATCCCGTCGGCGATGGAGCCGCGCGCCGTGGTCTGCGCGCCGGTCGGCGGCGAGTACACGATGTGGAGCTCCACCCAGATCCCGCACATCCTCAAGATCATGCTCGCCCTTGTCACGGGCATCCCCGAGCAGCAGATCCGGGTGATCGCTCCGGACGTGGGCGGCGGGTTCGGCTCCAAACTCCAGGTCACGGCCGAAGAGGTGCTCGCGCTGCTGCTCGCCCGCAAGCTCGGCCGGCCGGTGAAGTGGACCGAGTCCCGGTCTGAGGGCAACGTCGCGGTGCACCACGGCAGGGACCAGATTCAGCGGATCAGGATCGCCGCGGAATCCGACGGGCGGCTGCGCGCGCTCGACGTCGACCTGCTCGCGGACATGGGCGCGTACCTGATGCTGGTCACGCCCGGGGTACCGCTGCTCGGCGCGTTCATGTACAACGCGATCTACAAGATGGACGCGTACCGGTTCAACTGCACCGGCGTGTTCACCACGAAGACGCCGACCGACGCCTACCGCGGCGCCGGCCGCCCCGAGGCGACGTACGCCATCGAGCACATCATGGACGACCTGGCCGCCGAGCTCGGCATGGACCCGCTCGAGGTGCGCGAGCTGAACTGGATCAAGCACGAGGAGTTCCCGTACACCACGATCGCCGGGCTGACCTACGACTCGGGGAACTACGAGGCGGCGACCGCGACCGCGAAAGAGCTGTTCCGCTACGAGGAGCTCCGGACCGAACAGTCCGCACGTAACGGTGACTCCGCCCAGGTCCGCCTGGGCATCGGCGTATCGACGTTTACCGAGATGTGCGGTCTGGCCCCCTCCCGGGTGCTTGGCTCCCTCAGGTACGCGGCGGGCGGCTGGGAGAATGCCTCGATCCGGATGCTTCCCACCGGCAAGGTGGAGGTCGTCACCGGCTCGAGCGCGCACGGTCAGGGTCACGAGACCGCGTGGTCGCAGATCGTCGCCGACGAGCTCGGCGTGCCGTTCGAGGACATCAGGGTGCTGCACGGCGACACACAGGTCTCGCCGCGCGGGATGGACACCTACGGCTCGCGATCGCTGGTGGTCGGCGGTACCGCTCTCGTCGTGGCCTGCGGCAAGGTGCGGGAGAAGGCCAGGATCATCGCGGCGGGCCTGCTCGAGGTATCGCCGGAAGACCTGGAATGGGCGGACGGCCGGTGGTCGGTGCGCGGCGACCCAGACCAGGGCAAGGCGATCGGCGAGATCGCGTTCGCCGCGTTCGCGGCGCACGACCTGCCGGACGGCGTGGAGCCGTCGCTGGACTCCGACGCGACCTACGACCCGGACAACTTCTCGTTCCCGCACGGCACGCACCTGTGCGCGGTGGAGGTCGACACCGAGACAGGGTGGGTGCAGATCAGGTCCTACGTGGCAGTAGACGACGTGGGTGTGGTGGTGAACCCGCAGATCGTCGAGGGCCAGGTACACGGCGGCATCGCCCAGGGCATCGCCCAGGCGCTGTACGAGGAAGCCGCGTACGACTCCTCTGGCAACCTGATCACGACGACGCTGGCGGACTACCTGGTGCCGTCGGCCGCCGACCTGCCGTCGATTACGACGGCGCGGACGACCACGCCTTCCACGCTCAACCCGCTGGGTGTCAAGGGCGTCGGCGAGGCCGGCACGATCGCGTCCACGCCGGCCGTGGTGAACGCGATCGTCGACGCCCTGCGCCCGCTGGGCGTGACCGACGTGCCGATGCCGTGCACGCCGGAACGCGTATGGCGCGCCATCCAGGAAGCTCGCGGAGGTACCCGATGATCCCGGCGAAGTTCGACTACGTACGGCCTTCTTCTGTCGATGAGGCGGTGCGGGCGCTCGTCTCAGGCGGCGACGACGCCAAGGTGATCGCGGGCGGCCAGTCGCTGCTGCCGCTGCTCCGGCTGCGGCTCGCCTACCCGGAGCGGCTCGTCGATCTGGGCGGCCTCGACGAGCTGCGCGGCGTGCGGGATGCCGGGGACGCCCTGGAGATCGGCGCGATGACCACGCACTACGAGCTGACCAGGAACCCGCTGATCAAGGAGCACTGCGGCCTGCTCGCCGAGACCGCGGCGCTGATCGCGGACCCGGCGGTCCGGCACCGCGGCACGCTCGGCGGCTCGCTGGC
>NZ_JBARCR010000272.1:0-2938 GCF_049794275.1 Trebonia sp. | reverse complement strand
CGCACTATAAGTGGATCGCGCTGTCCAACACCACGCTGGGCATGCTGATGGCGACGATCAACCAGTCGATCGTGCTGATAGCGCTGCCCGACATCTTCCGCGGCATCGGGCTGAACCCGCTGAGCCCCGGCAACACGAGCTACCTGCTGTGGATGTTCATGGGCTTCCTGGTGGTGTCCGCGGTGCTGGTGGTGTCGTTCGGCCGGCTGGGCGACATGTTCGGCCGGGTGCGGATGTACACCCTGGGCTTCGCGATCTTCAGCGTGGCCTCGATCTTCCTGACCGTGTCCTGGATGCACGGCGCGGAGGGGGCGATGTGGCTGATCGTCTGGCGGGTGGTGCAGGGCATCGGCGGCGCGTTCTTGTTCGCCAACTCCGCCGCCATCGTCACCGACGCGTTCCCGGCCAACCAGCGCGGCACCGCGCTCAGCGTGAACTCGATCGCGGCCATCGCCGGGTCGTTCATGGGGCTGATCCTCGGCGGTGTCCTCGCCCCGGTGAACTGGCACCTGATCTTCCTGGTCTCCGCCCCGATCGGCGTGTTCGGCACCATCTGGGCGTACTTCATGCTGCATGACATCGGCATCCGCAAGCACGCGGAGATGGACTGGTGGGGCAACCTGCTGTTCGGCGGCGGCCTGGTCGCGATCCTGGTCGGCATCACCTACGGCTTGCTGCCCTACGGCGGTCACCCGATGGGCTGGACCAACCCCTGGGTGCTGAGCGCCCTGTTCGGCGGCCTCGCGCTGCTGGTGGTCTTCGTCTACGTCGAGACCAAGGTCGCCGAGCCGCTGTTCCGCATCTCGCTGTTCAAGATCCGGGCGTTCACCGCGGGGAACATCGCGAGCCTGATGCTGGCCATGGGCCGCGGCGGCATGCAGTTCATGCTGATCATCTGGCTGCAGGGCATCTGGCTGCCGCTGCACGGCTACAGCTTCAGCCAGACCCCGCTGTGGGCGGGCATCTACCTGGTACCTCTCACGGTGGGCTTCCTGCTGGCGGCGCCGCTGTCCGGGGTCCTGTCGGACAAGTTCGGCGCCAAGCCGTTCACCGTTGGCGGCGCGCTGCTGACCGGATTCACCTTCCTGCTGCTGATATTCGTTCCGGTGAACTTCCCCTACTGGGAGTTCGCGGTCGTCATCGCCCTCAACGGCTTCGGCTCCGGCCTGTTCTTCTCGCCGAACTGGGCGGAGATGATGAACTCGGCGCCGCCCAGCCAGCGCGGCGCGGCAGGTGGCATGATCGCCACCTTCCAGAACTCCGCTTTCGTGCTGTCGATCGGCATTTTCTTCACGCTGATGGTGGCCGGCCTGTCCAGCAAGCTGCCGGCCGCCCTGTTTAGCGGGCTGACCGCGCAGGGCGTCCCGGCCCACACGGCCGCGCCGATCTCCCACCTGCCCCCGATCGGCGTGCTGTTCTCCTCCTTCCTCGGCTACAACCCGATGCAGCAACTGCTCGGCCCGCTGCTGTCAACCTTGCCTCCGGCACACGCCGCCTACCTGGCCGGGCGGGAGTTCTTCCCGCACCTGATCACGGCGCCGTTCCACGCTGGCCTCCGCGTGGCCTTCGGGTTCGCCATCGCGGCGAACGTGGTCGCGGCCATCGCCTCGGCGCTGACCGGCCCTCGCCCGTCGCAGCCGGGAGTGCCCGATTCAGTGGGTTACGAACTGGCCGCGGTAGCCGCCGAGGGCAGCTTCGAACCCAGCGAACTCGTTGTGCCCGACGTCCCGGGAGATGGTGCTGAGCGGCCCGACAAGCCGCCCGAGCCCGACTGATACGGCGTGCGGGTGCTGGGACAGCTCGCAGCTGAGCACGTTGGCGGCTGCCAGCACCGTGACGAGCGTCTGCCCTAGCAGGGCAGTATTAGGTCGCCCTGATGAAGTCCGCGATGATCGCGCCAAGTTCTTCTCCTGCATCTTCCTGGAGGAAGTGGCCGGCTCCTTCGAGCAGCGGATGGTGCCTGTCTGCCGCGCCCGGCACGGTGCGCTTGAGTACCGGCGCCATCGGCCCCGTAATGGGGTCGCGATCGCTGAAGGCCACAAGGAAAGGCTTGTCCCACGCGGCGAGTTGCCGCCAGGCTGCGCGGTTGGCCGCGGACGCGGGATCATCCGGCGTGGCCGGGACAAGATCGGGCATCGCCCGGACCGCCGCGGCGTAGGACGGGTCAGGGAACGGCGCGTCGTAGGCGGCCAGGACGGCGGGCGGCAGCGCGGCCTGGCAGCCCGATTGCACGAGCCGGGACACGCTCAGCGCTGGTGCGGTGCGGACCAGCTCGCGGAACCGCAGCCACACCTCTGGCATCGGCTGGTCACCGGTCGGCAGCCCGGTGTTCGCGGCCACCACCCGGGCGAACCTGTCCGGATGCTCGGCCACCAGCCGCAACCCGATCAGGCCGCCCCAGTCCTGCCCGACCAGCGTCACGTCGCGCAGACCGAGCGCTTCGAACGCGAACACGCGGATCCACTCCACGTGCCTGGCATAGCTGTGGTCAGCGATCTGGGCCGGCTTGTCTGACCGCCCGAAGCCGATGAGGTCGGCCGCGATGACGCGCAGCCCAGCTGCGGCCAGCACCGGGATGACCTTCCGGTACAGGAACGACCAGCTCGGCTCCCCGTGCAGCAGCAGCACGGGTTCCCCGCCCGGCGGACCGGCCTCGACGTAGGCCAGCCGCAGCCCGTCAGCGTCGGCGTACCGCGGCTCGTAGCCGAAGTCCGGCAAGCCCGCAAAGCGCTCCTCGGGCGTCCGCAGCACCCTCATCCCGTGCCTCGCACCGTCACTAGCGCAGCCAGCCTCAGCCAGGAGCCCGGCAGCTCAGCATGTTCCATATGGCGGTTCTACCACCCGCTCGCCGACGCCTGCCCACGCCACGGCCACTGCTACCAGAAGCCTCGCCCTGTCTGCGGCAGAAGCACCGTAACGCAGCGTGTGTCCGGCCGGG
>NZ_JBARCR010000271.1:0-2830 GCF_049794275.1 Trebonia sp. | reverse complement strand
CCGCCAGCAATGCGACCCCGGCTACGAACAGCCAGCGCCCGACGCGGCTGACGGCGGACAAGAGCCCGCGGTACGAGAGGCGGAAGACCGGGGCCAGCGCGAGCACGCCGAGCAGCGCGACCGTGATTCCGCCCATGAACATGACCTGCGTGATCGCTAGATCCGGCGCGACGCGGTAGAAGACGCCGTCGTCGGTGAGGGGCACCGCGGTCGCCGTCGACAGGAGGCCGTAGGTGCTGCCGTTGGGCTTCACCTGTAGCGCGGCGTGGAAGCCACTCTCGGCGAGGAGGACCGTGCCGATCGCGGCCAGCGGGGCGGTGAACCGGCCGGGGAACAGGGCGCCGGCGGTGAACCCGATCACCGCGAACGTGACCACTTCGATGACGCCGACCGCGACCGGCCATAGCGGCGGGCTGCCCCAGGTGGCGTTCAGCGCGGTGTCGATATACACCGCCGCGACGCCGGCCAGGAAGGTGAGGATCAGCCAGAACAACGTGGCGCCAAGCGCGGACGCCTGCCGTGCCCAGGCCGGGCGGACGGTCGTCGCGACCAGGTCGCCGGTCTTACGGCGGCCCTCCCGCGACGCCACCCACGCCGCGAGGCCGGCGGCGAACGGGCCGAAGTCGGCGACCATGTGGCTGGTGATCACCGAGGAGCGAACGGTCCAGACAGGGGGGAACCCCGCGGCCGTTCGGAATGAATCAAAGTAGAAGAGCGCGACCAGCAGCGGAACCGCCCACAGGACCACGGACCGCCTTATCTCAATCCGCAGCACCGGGGCCGGGCGGTAACGGGACAGGGCGACGGCGGTCATGACGCGGTCCTGGCCGCGGCGAGGATCGCGCTGTAGCCGCGCTCGAGCGGGGAGTCGCCGACACCCTGGCCGGCCTCGCCGCGAGCGGTCAGCTCTTCAGGGGTGCCGCGGAACGCGACCCTGCCGTTCGACATCAGGGCCACCTCGGAGCACGCCGCGCCGACGTCCTCGACCAGGTGGGTGGACACCACCACGGTCGCGGTCTGGCCGAGGTCACGGATCAGCGCGCGGAACGCGACCCGCTGCTCGGGGTCGAGGCCCGCGGTCGGCTCGTCGAAAAGCATGAGTTCCGGCTCGTTCACGATCGCCTGCGCGATGCCGACCCTCCTCAGCATGCCGCCCGAGAGGGTGCGCAGCTTCGCCTTCGCCTTCTGGCCGAGGTCGACCTTCTCCACCGCGGCGGCCACCGCCTTCGGGACCAGATGGGGCGGGACCTCCTTGAGCAGCGCGAAGTACTCGACGAACTCGACCACGGTGAACGAGGGGTAATAGCCGAGCTGCTGCGGGAGGTAGCCGAGCCTGCGCCTGATCTCCCTGCGGTCGGCCGGCTGCGCGGGATCCCTGTCGAGCAGCGCGAGCTTGCCTGACGACGGCGGCAGGATCGTGGCGAGCATGCGGAGCAGGGAGGTTTTGCCGGCGCCGTTCGGGCCGAGGAGGCCGAGAACCCCCGGGCCCGCGTCGAGGGTCACCCCGTCGACGGCCACGTTCCGGCCGAATCTGCGGGTGATGTCGTACAGTTCGATGTTCACTGGGCGCCCCTTTGCGGACGGGTGACGTAGTAGACAACCGCGGCGCAGCAGGCCGCGACCGCCAGGTACAGCAGGTAAAGGTTCGGATCGGTGACAGCACCGGCGAGGCTGGTGCCGGCCGACGGCGACGGCGACAGGCCGGGGCTGCTGGCGGTGCTGTCAAGGGCGCCGCGCCCGAGCACGACGACGATCCACGCGGCCACCCCGGCGCCCGCGCCGACGGCGGCCGACCTGACGGCGACCGCGACGGCCAGGGTCAGTGTGCAGACCGCGGTCATCGGGATCAGCCAGCCGAAGGTGAGCTGCGCGGTGTGTGTCCCCGCCGTGGTGCCGAGCGTCGCGGCGCTCGCGGCCATGCCGAGTATGGCGTTCACCGCGAACACCGCGACGGCCCTGGTCAGCAGCACGAGCCGGTCGCTGACCGCGCAGCTGCAGGCCAGCTCCCAGGCCGGGTCGATGCCGGGGCCGTAGGCGTAGGCGATGCCGACCGCCGCGACCGCCGGGGCGATGAGCCAGACGAGCGGCTGGTCCGAGCCCAGCTGGACGAGTGCGCCGATGGCGAGCACCAGCGTGCTCCCGATCAGCCACGGGCCGAGCAGCGACGGCGTGGTGAGCAGCGCGCGGGCCAGGCCGGGCGACCTTAGGAGCTTCGCCGCGGTTTGCTCCAGCCGGCCGGGGTGGCGGCGCCATACCTCGGCTGCGACGTTGGTCCAGACGCGATCAAGGTCTACGTCATCCGGTGCGGTCATCGCGTGCCTCCTTCCGCGCTATGGGTGCCGGCGCCGTGCAGGGCGGCGCGGAGCAGCCGGCGCGCGCGGTGCGCGCGGCTCTTGACCGTGCCTTCGGGGACGCCTGTCAGCTGCGCCACCTCCGCCACCGGCCGGTCTTCGACGTACAGCAGCCGCCACACCTCGCGTTCCGCGCGACGGTCAGCGCCGCTGAGCGCTTGCGTCGCGGCGGCCAGCTCCGCCCTGGCGAGCACGGTCTCGGCGGGGTCCGCGCTCGGCCCGGTCTCCTCGGTGTCCTCACCGGGCAGCGGCACGGGCGGCTGGCCGCGCTTCCTGAGCAGCATCGCCGACTGGTTCCGCGCGATCACCCAGAGCCAGGCCGCCGGGGCGCCCCGGGGCTGGTAGGTCTTCGCGTTCTGCCACACCGCGATGAACGTCTCTTGCAGCACGTCCTCGACGTCGTCTGGCGGCAAGGCCTTGCGCAGCCGCACGGCGAGCCACGGCGCGTGCCGGGAGAACAGTTCCCGCAGCGCCGTGTC
>NZ_JBARCR010000270.1:0-5176 GCF_049794275.1 Trebonia sp. | reverse complement strand
GCATCCTGCTCATCTCGATCACCTACGGCATCAGGCCCTACGGCACCTCCCCCACCGGCTGGGGCAACCCGATGGTGTACGGCGGGCTGCTGCTCGGCGTCGCGCTGCTCGGCGTGTTCTGCCTCGTGGAGACGAAGGTCAAGGACCCGATGTTCCGGCTGAGCCTGTTCAA
Source organism: Trebonia sp. (assembly GCF_049794275.1). NCBI lineage: Bacteria > Bacillati > Actinomycetota > Actinomycetes > Streptosporangiales > Treboniaceae > Trebonia > Trebonia sp. Next base: position 5,004 of record NZ_JBARCR010000270.1, on the reverse strand, counting down.
GATCCGCGCGTTCGCGGCCGGCAACATCGCCAGCCTGCTCGGCGCGATCGCCCGCGGCGGCCTGCAGTTCATGCTGGTCATCTGGCTGGCCGGGATCTGGCTGCCGCTGCACGGCTACGACTTCGAGGTCACCCCGCTGTGGGCCGGCATCTACATGCTCCCGCTCACCGCCGGCTTCCTCATCGCCGGCCCGATCTCCGGCACGCTGAGCGACCGGTACGGCGCCCGCCCGTTCGCCACCGCCGGCCTGCTGGTCGCCGGCCTCTGCTTCACCGGGCTGATGATGCTGCCGATCGACTTCCCTTACTGGCTGTTCGCGCTGCTCATCTTCGGCAACGGCATCGGCTCCGGCCTGTTCGCCTCGCCGAACACCTCCGCCATCATGTCCAGCGTCCCCGCGCAGCACCGCGGCGCAGCGTCCGGCATGCGGTCCACCTTCCAGAACTCCGGGATGTCACTGTCCATCGGCATCTTCTTCTCGCTGCTGGTCGCCGGCCTGGCGAACACGCTGCCGCGCGCGCTCACCGTCGGGCTCACCGCGCAGGGCGTGCCGCTAGCGCAGGCAAGCACCATCGCCCACCTGCCGCCGGTGTCCACCGTGTTCGCCGCGATGCTCGGCTACAACCCGGTGCACAACCTGCTGGCGCCGACCGGCCTGCTGAACACGCTGCCTTCGCTTCACGTCGCCGTGCTCACCGGCAAGCAGTTCTTCCCGATCCTGATCGCCGGGCCGTTCCACCACGCGCTGTCGATCGTGTTCACCGCGGCGGCGCTCATGGCGTTCGCTGGCGCAGCGGTCTCCTGGTTCTTCCGCGGAAAGCCGGCACCGGCAACGGACCAAGAGCCGGCCGCGCCCGTTCTGGATGATGTCGAAACAGCGCCCGCTGAGTAGAATCCGTATCGTGCCCCGTTATGAATACCGCTGCCGCGCCTGCGGCGACACGTTCGAGCTGAGCCGGCCGATGAGCGAGTCGTCGGCGCCGGCCAGCTGCCCGCACGGCCACGACGACACCGTGAAGCTGCTGTCCACGGTAGCCGTCGGCGGCCGCGCCTCGTCCGCGCCGTCGAGCGGTGGCGGTGGCGGGGGCTGCTGCGGCGGTGCCTGCGGGTGCGGCGGCTGAGGCTTTCCGTTATTCGGAACGGACCGTCGACTTCGCCCAGCTCGTCGTGGAGACGACCCCGAGCACCAGCACCGAGTAGCCGCAGCCTGCCATGATCCACCAGCCCGCGTGCGCGGCGTTGAGGAAACCGACGTGCATCGAGCCGCGCAGCGACGCGGCGAGCACCGAGCCGACGATCGCGACCCCGAGCGACTGGCCGAGCTGGCGGCTCGAGGAGTTCATCCCCGACGCCATGCCGGCCTGGGACTTCGGCACGCCGGACATCACGCCGTTGGAGATCGGCACGTTCACCATGCCCGCGCCGATCCCGAACAGGCCGTAGGTGATGAGCAGGAACAGCGGGCCCGAGTAGGCGCTCAGCTGGGACAGCGCGGCGGTGGACAGGGTGAGCGCCGCGCCGGCGATCACGAACGGGACCCGGGGGCCGCCGCGGGCCAGGATGCGGCCGGACAGCGGCGACGACACCGCCATCATGATCGGCATCGGCAGCAGCGTCAGGCCCGCCTGCAGCGCCGTATACCCGCGCACGTCCTGCAGGTACAGCGTGGTCAGGAACAGGAACCCGGCGAGGGTGGCGATCGCGCAGACGGCGGTCAGGTTCGCGGCGGTGAACGGGACGCTGCGGAAGAACCGGAAGTCGATCAGCGGCTCGGCGCGCCGTGGCTCGTACTTCACCAGCGTGGCGAGGGCGATGACGCTGACGAGGAAGAAAATCGCGATTCGCGGTGAGAGCCAGCCTTCGCTCGGCCCCTGGATGATCGCGTAGGCGAGCGAGCCGAGCATCACGATGACGAGGAACTGCCCGACCGGGTCGGCCTTGCGGCCCCGTTCGGCCCTGGAGTCGGGGACCAGCAGCGCGGTCAGCGCGACCGCGGCGAGCCCGACCGGGATGTTCGCCCAGAAGATCCCGCGCCATCCCACGCTGCCCACCAGGATCCCGCCGGCGATGGGGCCGAGCGCCATGGACAGGCCGGAGACGCCGTCCCAGACGCCGATCGCCTTGGCCCGGTCCTTCGGCGCGCTGAAGATGTTGGTGATGATGCCGAGGGCCGCCGGGGCGAGCATGCTCCCGCCGACCCCCTGCAGCACGCGGAACGCGATCAGCCACGCCAGGCTCGGCGCCAGGCTGCACAGCCAGGAGCCCAGCGTGAACAGGCTCAGGCCGACCTGGAAGATCGTGCGGCGGCCGATCCTGTCGGCGGCGGCACCGGAGAATATCAGCAGGCTGGCCAGCACGATCGTGTAGCCGGCGATCGTCCACTGCAGGCCGGAGACCGCGGTGTGCAGGCTCGCGCCGATGGAGGGCAGGCCGACGATCACGATCGTGTTGTCCAGCCCGACCATGAACAGCGCGCTGCAGCAGATCGCGAGCACGATCGTTCGCCTGCCGCCGCCCAGAGCGGCCTGCTGCGAATGGTAGGTATACGGCTCTGGCTGGGATTGAACCGCCGGCACCACTTCCGCCGTTACCGGGGTAGATACAGTCACTGCTGCGTATGGTGATCGTCCCGGTACGTTCCGTAGCTGAAGGTGGGCAGCCGAGACCGATTGCATGGAGCACCGCCTGGGGGAGCAGCGACTGTTATGTCGGATATGACACTACATGGCTGCACGCAGTAGTCAATAGGTTACGCATTACTTATGACGCAATTGCTCAGTACACGTTCTGCCTGCACGCTGCGCTTGCTGGGTTTAGATTTAGTGCGTGTCCGAGGGGGAATTCGTGAGTCGCAGGTTGCTTCAGCTTGTGATGCCCGTGACCCCCGACCGCCGCATGTTCCGGCTGCACGACCCCTGGGTGGACCCGGACGAGATGGGCAGCCCGCTGGCGCCGGTCGGCGCACTGGTGTCCAGCACGCGCGAGCAGCTGTGGGTCGGCAGCCTGCAGGAGGACATCGACGTCCGCCTGGTGCTCGAGGAATGGGACGGCCAGCCGCTGCTGCCCGAGGCGTGGGACGAGGAAGCCAAGGCGCGTCTGTACCTGCGCGGGATGCTGACGGTCGACATGTGCTCGGCCGGCACCGCCGTGTCCCGGCTGCGGCTGTCCGGCGGCGTCGGCGACTACGAAGTCCGGGTGTACGCGCGCTACCGCGAGGCCGTGGTGCAGATGTACGCGGACCTGCTCAGCCAGCACAGGGACCGGCTCAGCGACGACTTCCAGCGCGAGAAGCGCAAGCTGGAGGGCGTGGAACGGTACCTGATCCAGCTCTGGCGGGACTCGTAAGCTGCTTGGTTGCCAGCCTGCTTGGTTCCTAGCCTGCTCGCCCGGTTCTTAGCCTGTTCGCTCGGCTAGGGCGTCGACGGGGATGTCCTGGTCGTCGTGGTGGCGCTGCCAGCGGCGTTGGCGGACGGCCCGCTCTTCGCCTGGGCACTGGTTTTCAGCTGGGTGCTGGCCGCGGGATGAGTGGAGGCCTGCGAGGCAGGCTTATACGTGTGGCCGCGGAACGGAACCATGGCGTAGACCATCAGCGATATGCCGGCCACCAGGGCAATTGTGAAGAAGGTCCCGATGATCCGGGCCCGGGTGGTCCGGAACCTGACGGCCGGTCCCGGTCGGCGGAACGAGGACAACCTGGCAGCGAGACCAGGGTCCTCCGCGGCGAGCCGCCGCTCTATTTCGGCGAGCATACGCTGCTCGTCCATTGACAGCGCCATAGCGCCATACCTCCGCGTTCCGCGCGCCGGTGGGAACTCTCTTACTATCCCCCACGGAGGCAGCTTTATCCAATCGTTCTTAGTTTGTAGCCGGCTCTTTTTACTTCACGCCAACCTCGGTTACGCATCGTGTTCACAACAGTATCATCGGGTGATTCCTGTCTCTTCAGCGGGCCAGTCACCGAACTGGTGTTTGCCATGATCGAATAACCGTTCTAGGCTGTGGAACATGCGCTGGGACAACCTGCGGCTCGACTCCGCCGACTCCGCCTCCGGCGATGGCGGCCAGGGACAGCTGCCGATGTTCGCCCGCGACGCCGTCGTGCGGACCTTCGACACGCCGGGCTTCCGCGGCATGACCTTCTACGAGGTGCACGCCAAGTCCATCGTCTCGCACGTCCCCGAGTCCTCGCACATGTCCTTCCGCTGGACAATAAATCCGTACCGGGGATGCCAGCATGCATGCCGGTACTGCTTCGCTCGACAAAGTCACACATATCTGGACATGGACGCCGGGCGGGACTTCGATTCCAGGGTGATCGTGAAGGTCAACGCGCCCGAGTTGCTGCGCAAGAAGCTCGCCTCGCCCGGCTGGGCCGGGGAGCACATCGCGATGGGCACCAACGTCGACTGCTACCAGCGGGCCGAGGGACGGTATCAGCTCATGCGCGGGATCATCGCCGCGCTGCGGGACGCGGCCAACCCGTTCTCGATCCTCACCAAGGGCACGCTGATCCTGCGCGACCTCGACCTGCTGCTCGAGGCCGCCGAGGTGACCGACGTCGGGCTGAACGTGTCGGCCGCCTTTGTCGACCCATCGCTATGGCGAGCTATCGAGCCGGGCACGCCGGCCCCGGAACGGCGGATCGAGGCCTGCGCCACACTCAACGACAACGGGCTGCGCTGCGGCGTGCTGATGGGGCCGGTCGTGCCGTACCTCTCCGACTCCCCCGCCCAGCTCGACGCGGCGGTCCGGCAGATCGCCGCCGCGGGCGCGGCGCACGTCACGCCGATCGTGCTGCACCTACGGCCGGGCACCCGCGAGTGGTTCCTCGGCTGGCTGCGCACGGCACACCCGGAGCTGGTGGGCAAGTACGCCGCGCTGTACGACCGGGGCTCCTACGCGCCACGCGATTACCAGGCGAGGATCACCGCCCAGGTCCGCGAGCTGGCCGAGAAGTACGGCGTCGGCCGCGCCAACCCGCGCCAGGCCCGCGCGGTCCGCTCC
>NZ_JBARCR010000269.1:0-5407 GCF_049794275.1 Trebonia sp. | reverse complement strand
GGGCCGGCGCGCCGGGCGCCGAGGTCATCGCGGTGCCGGGAGACGTCACGGACCCGGCGCACCGGTCCGCGCTCCGCGCGGCCGCCGGCCAGCTCGACCTGCTGGTGAACAACGCCAGCACGCTCGGCGCGGCGCCGCTGCCCGCGCTGGCCGATTACCCGCTTGGCGAGCTGCGCGCCGCGTTCGAGACGAACGTGCTCGCACCGGTCGCGCTGATCCAGCTGTTCCTGCCGGCGCTGCGCGAGCGCGGCGGCGCGGTACTCAACATCACTTCGGACGCGGCGGTCGAACCGTACTCAGGCTGGGGCGGGTACGGCGCGGCGAAGGCGGCTCTGGAGCAGGCCTCGAACGTGCTCGCCGCCGAGGAGCCGGCGATCCGGGTCTGGTGGGTCGATCCCGGCGACCTCCGCACCGACATGCACCAGGCGGCGTTCCCCGGGCAGGACATCTCGGACCGGCCGCTGCCGTCGACGGTGGTGCCCGCCCTCGTGCGGCTCGCGGAAGAGCGGTTGCCGAGCGGCCGTTACGCTGCCGCGGAGCTGGTGCCGGCATGACCGCGACCGTCGACTTCGCACTGCCCGCCGAGCTTGAGGCGCAGGGCCCGCCGGAGTCGCGCGGCCTGCCGCGCGACGGGGTCCGGATGCTGGTCAGCCGCGCCGCCAGCGGGACGGTCACCGATCACAGCTTCACTGACCTGCCCCGGCTGCTGCTCCCTGGCGACCTGATCGTCGTCAACACGTCAAGGACCATGCCGGCGGCGGTGCCGGCCGGCCCGGGCCTGACGGTGCACTTCGGCACCGCCCTGCCGGACGGCACCTGGCTGATAGAGCCGCGGATTCCGCAAGGCAAATCCACTATCCCGAACGATCTCGTGTCTCCGCCCAGGATCATCCCGCTGCCCGGCGGCGCGGAACTCGAGCTCCTCGGCCGCGCCACGGCCCGGCTATGGCACGCGAAGCTCTCGGTCGCCGTACTGCCGTACCTACTGCGGTACGGCAAGCCGATCAGGTACTCGTACGCGGCGCGGCCGTGGCCGCTCGAGGCGTACCAGACGATCTTCGGGCGCCAGTATGGCAGCGCCGAGATGCCGAGTGCCGCCAGGCCGTTCAGCCCTGAGGTGGTGACGGAACTCGTCACGCGCGGGGTGACGATCGCCCCGATCACGCTGCACTGCGGTGTTTCCTCGCTTGAGGCGGACGAGGACCCGTACCCGGAGCAGTACGACGTGCCGCCGGCCACCGCCCGCCTGGTCGACCTGACCAGGCGATCCGGCGGCCGGGTCATCGCCGCGGGTACGACGGTGGTCCGCGCGCTGGAAACCGCGGCCCGCGGCCCGCAAGCCGGCTGGACGTCGCTGGTGGTGACCGAGGAAACGGGGCTGCGGGCGGTGGACGGCCTGCTCACCGGCCTGCACGAGCCGCGCTCGTCGCACCTGCGCATGCTGGCCGCGTTCCACGACGCAGGCCTGCTCGCCGAGTGCTACGAGGCCGCGGTGTCGCACGGCTATCTCTGGCACGAGTTCGGCGACGTCCACCTCATGCTGCCGTTAGCCGGCCCGCCCCGGGCATGGCCGCGTTAGGCGGCGCCTTCTGGGAGGGCGCGGATGTCACGCAGGTCCCAAGGGCGCTCCCAGCCGCCGAGGGCGAGCAGCCGGTCTGCCAGCAGCGCGGTGAAGCCCCAGATCAGCATCGAGCCGATGTGGAAGGCAGGCCCTGTGCGTCCGCTCGGATGCCGGAACATGAACCGGTGCGCCGGGTCGGCCAGCTCGGCCACCGGGATCCGCTCGACCGCGGCCACCTCCCCGGTGTCCGTCGGCCGCACCGCGGACGGCTCACGCCACCAGGCCAGCACCGGCACCACCCGGAAATCGCTACGGCTGACGAACAGCTCGGGCAGCGTGCCGAGCACGTCCACCCCGGCCGGGTCGAGGCCGGTCTCCTCGGCCGCCTCGCGGAGGGCGGCGGCCACCGGCCCGTCGTCGGAGTCCTCGATCGCGCCGCCGGGGAAGGCGGGCTGCCCGGCGTGCCGCCGCAGCCCCTCGCTGCGCTGGATGAACAGCAGATCGGGTCCCTCTGGCCCGTCGCCGAAGAGGACGAGCACGGCGGACCGCCTGCCGCCCGACACGGGCGGCCGCACGATCTCCGGCACGTCCATACCGGCCGCGGCGGCGGCGAGGTCCCGCAGCCACTGCGGTGCCTGGGTCACGAGAACGGGCCGTCCTTCACGAGCTTCGCGGCGGTCGCCACGTCCGTCGGCCCGAGCCCGAACGACGGGCACCAGTCCGCCACCGGACATACGCCGCAGGCCGGCTTGCGGGCGTGGCAGATCCGCCGGCCGTGCCAGATCAGCCGGTGCGACAGCATGACCCATTCCGAGCGCGGGAACAGCGCGCCGACTTCCGCCTCCACCTTGACCGGGTCGTCGCTCGTCGTCCAGCCGAACCGCCGGGACAGCCGCCCGAAGTGGGTGTCCACGGTGATGCCGGGGATGCCGTACGCGTTGCCGAGGACCACGTTCGCCGTCTTGCGCCCGACGCCGGGCAGCGTGACCATCTCGTCCAGGGTCCGCGGCACCTGACCGCCGAACCGGTCCCGCAGCGCCGCGGAAAGGCCCATCACCGACTTCGTCTTCGCCCGGAAGAACCCGGTCGGCTTGAGGATCTCTTCCACGTCCTCGGGGTTGGCGGCGGCCAGGTCGTCGGGCGTGGGGTACTTGGCGAACAGCACCGGCGTGGTCAGGTTCACCCGCTTGTCGGTCGTCTGCGCTGACAGCACGGTGGCCACGAGCAGCTGGAAGGGATTCGCGAAGTCCAGTTCGGTGTGCACGTCCGGGTAGATCTCCGCGAGCACCCGGTTGATCTTGCGCGCGCGCCGCACCAGCGCGGTGTGCGTCTCAGGGGTCTTGACCGCCATGGGCCAAGCGTATTACCGGGCTAGTGGCGGCGGCGCAAGGTCAGCACGGCGCAGTCGACCTGCGGCCGCGGCCGGAAGGCGCGCCGCGGAATCGCGAGGCCGGCGGCCGGAACGAACCGCCTGGCTGGAGCGCCGCCGGAGACGTACTTGCGCACCACGGCCCGCTGCAGCACGAGGTCGGCGGCGGTCAGCTTGCTGTCCCGCGCCAGCAACAGCCGGAGCAGCTCAGCCGTGATCGAGAACGGCGGGCTGGCCACCACCCGGAACGGCCGCCCTGGCAACCGCAGCTCCGCCGCGTCCGCGCACACCACTGTCACGCCGGGGAAGCGCTCCCGCAGCACGCGCGCCCGTCCCGCGTTGAGCTCGACCGCGATCACCCGCGCCCCGGCACGCACCAGGTGCCCGGTTAGCGCGCCCTCGCCCGCCCCGATGTCGAGCACCAGTTCACCCGGCCGTACCCGGGCCGCCGCGACGACGCGGGCGGCCCAGTCATCATCGAGCCGGTGCCAGCCCCACGCCCGGCGTGACCGCCCCGCGGCGGACACGGCGGACCATCACCATGAAACAACCCACGCGGCGACGGTAGCCTTCGCCAGCACCACGGGCAATCTATTTAGAGCCCCCCTGAACGCTATTTGGAGCCCCCCTCAACGTGGTCGATGTGACATCGTCCACCAAAGAGCGTGGTCGATGGGACATCGAGCACATTCCCCGGCCTGGTGGCCTGTGGCTAAGGAGGCGGCTGTGACAGACGCGCAGTTGGACAGAACCAGGCGGTTCTGGGACCAGTTCGCGGGGCGCTACGACCAGCGGATTGAGCACACCGAGCGGATGCTGTTCCCCGGCGGCAGGGAATGGGCCTGCGCCCAGGCGGACGGTGACGTGCTCGAGGTCGCCGTCGGCACCGGGCGGAACCTGCCTTACTACCGGCGGGTGCAGTCGCTGACCGGGATCGACCTCAGCCCCGGCATGCTCGCGGTGGCTCGCCACCGCGCCCTGGCGCTCGGCATCCACGCGGACCTGCGCACCGGGAACGCGGAGGCGCTGGAGTTCGGCGACGCGACGTTCGACACCGTGGTGTGCACGATCTCGCTGTGCAACATCCCCGACGACCGGGCCGCCATCAAGGAGATGTACCGGGTGCTCAAGCCTGGCGGCCGGCTGGTGCTGCTCGACCACGTGGCCAGCGACCGCACCTGGCTGCGCGTCGGGCAGTGGCTGCTCGAGCAGGTGACCAGGCGGACGAACGGCGACTACCAGACCAGGCGGCCGCTGCCGCTCGTCGAGGCGCAGGGGTTCGTGGTCAGCCACAGCGAACGGTCCCGATTGGGATGGGTCGAGCGCCTTGTCGCCGTCAAGCCAGCGGTATAGCACTGGTAAGTATGCGTACCAGGGCAGCGATCATCAGGGAACCGGGCAAGCCGTGGGAGGTCACCGAACTCTCGCTTGACGAGCCCCGGCAGGGCGAGGTGCGGATCGCCTTCAAGTCATCGGGCCTGTGCCATTCCGACGAGCACATCCAGACCGGCGACAGCACCGGGCGGCTGCCGATGGTCGGCGGCCACGAGGGCGCGGGGGTCATCGAGGCCGTCGGAGCAGGCGTGACCCGGGTGAAGGCCGGGGACCACGTGGTGTGCTCGTTCATCCCGGCCTGCGGGACGTGCCGGTACTGCTCCACCGGCCGGCAGAACCTGTGCGACTGGGGCGCGCAGATGATGACGGGAATGCTGGCCGACGGGACCTTCAGGTTCCACGACGACGACGGAGCCGACCTGGGCGGGTTCTGCATGCTCGGCACCTTCGCAGAGCGCGCGGTGGTCTCGCAGAACTCCTGCGTCCCGATCGACCCGTACATCCCGTTCGAGGTGGCAGCACTGACCGGCTGCGGCGTGCCGACCGGCTGGGGCACCTCGGTATACGCGGCCGGGGTGCGGCCCGGGCAGACCGTGGTGATCTTCGGCGCGGGCGGCGTCGGCAGCAACGCGATCCAGGGCGCGCGGTACGCAGGGGCGGCGCACGTGATCGTGGTGGATCCGGTGGAGTTCAAGCGGTCGAAGGCACTGGAGTTCGGGGCGACGCACGTCTTCGGCTTGGCCGCCGAGGCGCAGGAGGCCGTGGTGGAGATGACCTGGGGCCAGCTCGCCGACCACGCGATCATCACGATAGGGGTGCTGTCCGCCGAGGTCGTCGATCAGGCCGCGGCCATCGTCGGCAAGGGCAGCCAGGTCACCGTCACCTCGGTGGGGAAGAGCGCGGAGAAGCAGATCCAGCTCGCCGCGAACGGCAGCGTGGTCGGCTGGCAGCGCAGGATCCAGGGTCACGTCTTCGGGATGTGCAACCCGCTGTACGACATCCCCCGGCTGCTGCGGCTGTACCAGTCCGGCCAGCTGAAGCTGGACGAGCTCATCACCAGGCGATACCGGCTCGACGAGGTCAACCAGGGCTACCAGGACCTGGACGACGGGAAGATCATCCGCGGCGTCATCGTGCACGAG
>NZ_JBARCR010000268.1:0-3077 GCF_049794275.1 Trebonia sp. | reverse complement strand
GCGGACGCCTGCTCCGGCAGCCGGCCAACTGGGGGCGGCTGCGCAGCGCGCTCTGGCAGCGCGCGGTCAGCGAGCAGCAGCGGCTCGCCGGGACGTCCAAGGGCGCGGCGGACGACGTCGTGACGTCGGTCATGAACCACCTCGGGCACCTGGCCGAACAGGCCACCTGGTTCTCCGCCGATGCCCGGCTGCGCGCGGCCGCGATAGACGAGACCCTGCGGCACGCCGTGCTTGGCGAGGCCGTGCCGAGCCTTCCGGCGCAGCAGGCCTGGGAACGCTACTGGTCCGACCACATGGGCCGCGCGCTGCGCATGGACCGGGGCAGCAGCGCGTTCGCGGAGATGGAGTCCCGGCGGGCGCTCACCGACGGCTGGCTGGCGGCCTGGACCGCCTGGACCAGGCGCGCTTGAGCGGCCGGCAGCGGGCGCTTATTCGCCTGCCTGGCCCGCCTCGCCGTGATCCTTTTCCGGCTCTGCCCGGTTCCTGGCGTCGCCGACCGTGGCGAGCAGGGCAAGGAACGGACCGACCCGGTGTCCTTCCTGTGCAGGGTGCCGGAAGAACATCTCCGGATCCACGGTGTACGCGGTGCGCCGCCCGGTCCTGGTGCGGGTGAGGTAGCCCGCGGCCTCCAGGTCAGCCACGATGGCCTGGACCGCGCGTTCGGTGAGCCCGGCGACGGTGGCGATGTCCCGGATCCGGGCATCGGGATTGCGGGCGATCTCCACGAGCACGTGCCCGTGCCCGGTCAGCAGGGTCCAGGCACCCGCGCGCTCGTCAGGCTCGCTCACTCTCCTGACTATATCTCTCGCGGGACTATTATCGCGAGATTAAATACGTGAAGTTTTGTTCCCATATCTATTGACGGAATCCGGCTGGGCGCCGATCCTGGTAGTGCGCGACCGGGGAGGTGGCTCCGATGCTTGAAGTTGACGTGGTCAGGGGCGTGCGTGTCGTGACGGCGCCCGAGGAGGTCGACATCACTAACGCTCCAGGGCTGCGGACGGCTCTGCTGCAGGCGGCCGCGGACGGGTCCCCGGCGCTCGTGGTCGACATGACCAGGACCAGGTTCTGTGACTCCGCCGGGCTTCGTGTCCTGGTGGATGCCCACAAGCAGGCCCTTGCTGAGGGTCGTGCGGTGCTGCTGGCGGTGCCGGCCGCCGCGGTGCTGCGCGTTCTCGAGATCACCGGCATCGACCAGGCGATACCCCACTTCGCCAGCCTGGACGAGGCCGTGACGCACGCCGCCGAATCCGCCGGTTAGGGCGTCAGCACGATCTTGCCGGTGTTCTGCCGGGACAGGATCCGGCGGTGGGCGTCGGCCGCCTTGACGAACGGGTACGTGGCGTCGATCCGCGGCGTGATGCGGCCCGCTTCCCAGAGCGCCAGCACCTCCCCCAGTTCCTGGCGCAGCATCGGGATCTGGTCCCAGAGTCGCCCGATGTGGACACCGCAGACGCTCTTGTTGCGGTTCATCAGCTGTACAGGGGTGAGCCGCGGCATGCTCGCGATCTGGGACAGCACGTGCACCGGACGGCGGCGCTGGCCGCTGGCCAGGTTGGCGAACCCGTAGGCGACCAGCCGGCCGACTGGTCGCAGCAGCTTCAGCCCCTTGCGCCAGTCCGCGCCGCCGAGCGAGTCGAGCACCACGTCCACGCCTTCGCCGTTGGTCAGCCTGCGGACCTCGGCCACGTAGTCGGCCGTGCGGTAGTCGATGGGGTGGGTGCAGCCCTGGGCGCGCAGCGCCTCGTGCTTCGCGGCCGAGGCGGTGCCGAACGTCACCACCCCGTCGATGGTCCGGCACAGCTGCAGCACCGCCGTCCCGACTCCGCCCGCGGCCATGTGCACGAGCACCCGCTCACCGGGGCGGACGCAGGCGACGCGGAACAGCATGTGATAGGCGGTCAGGTAATTCACCGGCAGCGCGGCCGCCTCCTCGAAGTCCTTGCCGTCCGGGATGGGCAGCGCCTGCCCCGCGGGGACACACACCACGTCCGAATGGCCGCCGTACCTGGTCAGCGCGATCACCCGCGAATCCACGAGGTCGTCAGCGACGCCGTCACCGACCGCGTCGATGACGCCAGCCACCTCATAGCCCATCACGCACGGTGGCTTCGGCCGGTCGGGGTACAGCCCCTGGGCGGCCATTACCTCGGCGAAGCACAGCCCGGCCGCGCGGACGCGGACGCGCACCTGTCCCGGCCCTGGCACGGGATCCGGCGATTCCCGCACCTCCAGTCCGGCGGGTCCTGCTGAGCTCGTGATCCATATCGCCCGCATGGTCGGCCCCTCTCCGATCGTTAGCCGATGAGAGCCTGGGTGCCTAGCACGGTGAGCAGGGCGAGGCGTTCGGCGTCCTCGGTACCGGGCTCGGCGGTGTAGATCATTATGCGCAGATCACTGCCCCGGACGGTGAGCACGTCGCAGTCCAGCGTCAGGGTGCCGGCCTGCGGATGGTCGATGGTCTTGCGCTCGGTGGCCTGGTGGCGGCCGACCGCGCCGGAATCCCACAGCTCGGCGAACCGGGGGCTGCTGGCGTGCAGGTCGGCGACCAGCTGCCTCAGGCGCCGGTCGGCCGGGTAGCGGGCCGTGGCCGTACGCAGGTCCGACACGAGCGCGGCCTCGAACGCGCGGCGTGCCTCCGGTGCCTGCCTGACCCGGCTGGCCCGCGGCTCGACCAGGTTGCGCCAGACGCCGTTGCGCTGGTTACCGCGCCACTCGGACGGGTCGCCCATCAGCGCCGCGTACGGCTGGTTGTACGTGAGCAGCGTCCAGGTCGCGTCGGAGACCGCGACCGGGGTCCCTGACAGCCTGTCGAGCAGCCGGTGCACGCTCGGGGTGATGTACCTGGGCACCGTGTCCGGGCCAGGCAGGACCAGGCCGGCCAGCCGGAACAGGTGCGCCCGCTCGGTCTCCGACAGCCGCAGTGCGCGCGCCAGCGCCTCGACGACCTGCGCGGACGGGCTGGACGCCCGGCCCTGCTCGAGCCGGGTGACATAGTCGACGGAGATGCCAGCCAGCATGGCGAGTTCCTCACGGCGCAGCCCGGCCGCCCGGCGGCGCCCGCCGGCGGGCAGCCC
>NZ_JBARCR010000267.1:0-5126 GCF_049794275.1 Trebonia sp. | reverse complement strand
GACGCGGTGGTGGACGCGGCAGGCCGCGCGGTGCTGCCCGGGTTCGTGGACTCGCACGCGCACCTGGTCTTCGCGGGCGAGCGGAGCGCCGAGTTCGCCGCGCGGATGGCCGGCCTGCCTTACGAGGCTGGCGGCATCAGGTCCACGGTCCTGGCGACCAGGGCCGCCACCGACGCGGAGCTGCGCGCGGGGCTGCGGCGGCTGGCGGGCGAGATGCTGCGGCAGGGGACCACGACGTTCGAGTGCAAGTCCGGGTACGGCCTCACGGTGGCCGACGAGGCCCGGTCGGTGGCGCTGGCGGCCGAGGTCACCGCGGAGGTGACGTTCCTCGGCGCGCACGTGGTGCCCCCCGAGTTCGCCGCCGACGTCACCGGCTACGTCGACCTGGTCCGGGGGCCGATGCTCGAGGCGTGCGCGCCGTTCTCGCGCTGGGCGGACGTATTCTGCGAGCGCGGCGCGTTCGGCGCGGACGAGGCGCGCGCCGTGCTGACGGCGGGCCTGGCGCGCGGGCTGCAGCCGCGGATCCACGCGAACCAGCTGGGCACCGGGCCCGGGATCCTGCTGGGCGTGGAACTGGGCGCCGCCTCCGCCGACCACTGCACGTTCCTCACGGATGCCGACGTGGCGGCGCTCGCCTCATCGGACACCGTGGCGACCCTGCTGCCCGGCGCCGAGTTCGGCACCAGGCAGCCGTACCCGGACGCGCGCCGCCTGCTGTCCGCCGGGGCGGTGGTCGCCCTGGCCACCGACTGCAATCCCGGCTCCTCGTACACCTCGAGCATGCCGTTCTGCATCGCGCTCGCGGTCCGCGATATGCGGATGACGACGGAGGAAGCGGTCTGGTCCGCGACCGCGGGCGGCGCCAGGGCGCTGCGCCGCACCGACGTGGGTTACCTGGCCCCGGGCGCCCGCGCCGACCTGATCATGCTGAACGCCCCGTCGCACGCCTACCTCGCCTACCGCCCGGGCGTCCCGCTGGTCCGCTCCGTCTGGCAATCCGGTAACCGCGTTTCCGCGGAAACGCGGTTACCGCCCGCCGCCTGTGGTCGGTCCTCCCCGGTCCCGCCCGCCCCGCAGCTCACATGGGTCCCGCCCGTGTGTACGCAGCGGCGGCCTAAGCCCGCTGGTTTCATGAGCGCCGCGAGCTGGTCAGGGCTTGGTGACTCGGGGGTGGTCGCGCCAGGCGGGCATGGTGGCCATGTAGTCGAGGGTCTGGCATTCGAGCTCTTCCCTGGCGGCTTGCGGGTCGCGCCGCGCCTGCCAGGCGACCATCCGCTCGAAGCGCTCGTCGAACGACTGGAGCTGGCCGGAATCGTCGGTGCAGTAGCCGCAGTACCGGCCGGTCTCGATGGGCATGCCGCAGCTCTCACACGTGTGCGCGGTCGTCATGGCTGTCTCCTCAGAAATGGGTGTCCTGGCGGCCCGCCGTGTCCACGAGGGCCTGCATCCCGGCGATGAGTGCGTCCGCCTCGCCGGCCGGCATCCGGGCGAACGCGCTGGCCAGCAGGTCCAGGCCGAGCACCTCGCGGTCCCTGCGCAAGGCGTCGTGGCCGGCCGGGGTCAGCCAGATCAGCGTGCGCCGCCGGTCGGCCGGGTCGTTCTCACGCTCGAGCAGCCCCTGATCCTGCAAGTGGCTCACGATCTCGCTGACGACCGACTGGGCCCGGCTCAGGTGCGCGGCCGCCTCGCCGACCGTCAGTGGCCCGGCCATCGCCAGGTGCTCGAGCACGGCCCGCGACGCGCCCGCGAGCTGGCTCCGCGGCCCGTCCCGGCGGTGAAACGTCAGGTACACGGACCGGAACCGCGCCGCGAACCGCTCGGCCCGCTCCAACTCATCGCTCACGCAACCAGGCTTCCGCCTGCCCCATGCATCGTCAATCCCGATGGATTCCAGCCGACCCGCGCGGCCTTAGCTCCGTGGCGCGATGAACAGGGACTGGGCGGAGACGCCCAGCGGGCCGTCGAGGTCGAAGAGGCGGCAGGTGGCCAGGCCTGCGCCGCCGGATGTGATAGCGGTCTCGGCGTCCAGGCACACCCACTCGCCGACTGGGTCGCGGTGCAGGTGGACGGTGAGCTCAGGGTTGATGAACAGCCAGCGGCTGATGTCCAGCTCCCACGAGGCGCCGTTGCCGCTGTCGGCAGCGACGAGCACGCGCTCGAGCGGCGCGGGCTCTTCGTCAGGCACGAGCGGGTACCGCATCCGCATCCACACGGTGGCCGGCCCGGGAACGGCGACGCCGCCGACCACTGGCCGCCACTCCATGGCGGACATGTAGCCGTCCGACCAGCCCTTCGATACCCCTGCCCGGTCGTCCGCGCCGGGAGGATCGGCGGGCAGCGGCGGCGGCACCGGGTAGCGGGACTCCACCGTGGGACAGGCCGTCCGCAGCACCCGCCATGCCGTGGCCCGCGCGACCTCACGGCCGCCGGCGCTCGCGGTCGCCTCGAGCAGTTCGACGCTGCGCCCAGGCCGAGCGACCCGGGCGGCCACGGTGATCTCGCCGACCGGGATGGCCCGCAGGATCTCGCAGGTGAACCGCGTGATCATCATGTCCGGCCGAGGCTGGCAGCGCAGCATCGCCCGGCCGAGCAATGCGCTCGGCGGCCCGCCGTGCTGCGCGCTGGAGTCCCACGGCCCCGCCGTGTGCACGGTCGCCTGCCACACGCCATCGCCAACAGGAACGTAGAAGCTGTCCGACATGAGCCAAATCTAAGCAGGCGGCTCTACAGGGCGGGGTAGCGGCCGCGGAAGCGGATCAGCGGGTCCCCGGTTTCCGCCGTGTAAGGGACGCCGATGACCGAGGCGATCACCAGCAGGTGGTCACCCGCCGGCACCCGGCGGGCGACCGAGCACTCCAGGGCCGCCAGCCCTTCAGACGGGATCAGCGCCCCGGACAGGGAACCCCGGACGTGCGGCACGTCGTCGAGGGCCAGCCGCGCGCTCGGCCGGCCCTCAGCCGCGAACCGCCCGGCCAGCATCTTCTGCGCCGCGGACAGCAGCGTCACAGCGAATCGAACGGCGGGCAGCGACGGCCGGCTCAGCACCTCCGCTGGATAAGAATCCAGGGCCAGCGACACCAGCACCAGCGGCGGGTCGAGTGACACCGGCATGAACGCGCTGACCGTCGTCCCCACGTCGTCGCGTCCGTCGGCGATCGTGACCAGCGTGACACCCGCCGCCCAGGCCGACAGCGCGCCGGTAAATTGATCTTCCATACACCGGGCAGGGTCAGCGGCCCGTAGGGCGGCAGGCCGGCCGCCGCCGCGAACTGCCACGCCGGGCCCCAGCCGTCGGTGAACAGCTCGCGGATGCCGAACGTAGCGCCAGCGGCAGCGGCGGGGCGGACCTCGCTCGACTCGGCGGGACGCAGCTGGTCGAGCGGCCCGAGCCGCGGGTAGACCCGGACGGGGGCGTCGTCAGGCAGCCCGGCGCGCCGCCGCGCGATGGCGATCGCGTCGCGCATGCCGCCCGTCTCGTCGGCCAGGCCGTTGGCCACCGCGTCGGCGCCGGACCAGACCCGGCCGCGGGCCAGTTCATGGACCCGGTCGCGGGACAGCCGCCGGCCCGACGCGACCTTCTCCGTGAAGTCCTCGTACACCGCGTCGAGCCAGCCGTTGATCCGGTCCCACTCGGCGTCGGTGAACGGCCGCGACAGCGAGAACATCGTCGCGTTGTCGCCGACCGTCACGGTGTCGGTGCCCACCCCCGCCCGGCCGAATATCTCCCGCAGCACCGGCTTGCCGAGAATGACCCCGATCGAGCCGGTGATCGTCCCCGGCTGCGCCACGATCACGTCGGCCGGGGCCGAGATGAAGTAGCCGCCGGACGCGGCGACGTCGCCCATCGACACCACGACCGGCTTGCCCGCGGCGCGCAGCCGCACCACCTCGCGCCAGATCACGTCTGACGCCGTGGCCGAGCCGCCAGGGCTGTTGACCCGCAGGACGACCGCGCGGGCGCACTCGTCGGCCGCCGCGGCACGCAGCGCGGCGGACACCGTGTCGGAGCCCATACCGCCGCCGCCAGGCCCTGGCCCGCGGCCGCTGCGCCCGTGCCTGATGGCGCCGTGCGCGTAGACCATCGCCACGAACCGCTCGTTCTTGGCCTTCTGCATGGACTGCACGCGGCGCGGCAGCTCGGCTAGCGCGTGGGTGCGCTGGTACCGCTGCAGGTACAGCAGCATCGCGTCGGGGCCGGCCTCCTTGTGCAGCTGCTCGTACACCTCGTCCCGGTACTGCAGCCCGTCGACCAGGCCCTCGTCGAGCGCCTGCTGGGCCAGGAACGGGCCGCGCTGCAGCAGCTCGCGGGCCTGCTCGGGAGACTTGTGCCTGCCTTCCGCGATGGCGGCGGTGAGCTGCTCGGCGACGGACTCGGCGAGCCGCTGCACCGCCTCGCGGGCCGGGCCGGTGAAGCCGGTCTCGGTCAGCTGGTCGGCGGCCGACTTGTACTCGTAGCGCTTGGCCGACTCGAAGCCGATGCCGAGCTTGTCCAGCGCGCCCCGCAGGAAGACCTGCTCGACGGCCACGCCGGTCAGCCCGAGCGTGCCAGACGGCTGCAGGTAGATGCGATCGAACCCGGTGGCCAGGTAGTACGGCAGGTTCCCCCGCACGAAGTCGCCGAACGTCTCGGCCCACGCCACCGTGAGCTTCCCCGACCGCCGGAAGTCCGTCACCGCCTCGCGGAGCTCCTGGGTCTTCGCCAGCCCGAGCCGGGCGCCGCCCACCTTGACCACGAGCGCGCGCACCCGGTCGTCGGCGCTGGCCCGCTTCAGGCCTTCGAGCACGTCGGGCAGCCGGGTCCTGCGGATGGTGAGCAGCGCCTGCACGGGGTCTTGCGGCGGGCCTTCGGCGATGCCGTCGGTCAGGTCGAGCTCGAGGATCAGCGGACCGCTCCGCCGCTGCCACATCCTGTGAATCTGTCCGGCGAGCTTCGCGTCTGCCATGCCGTCAGCTTACGCGGGGTGCATGATCGGCATTAATGGTCCGAACGTACGGGGGTGACTCCATCACCACGCCTGCTGTCACGGTCGTGGTCGACGTGGCGAACGTGATGGGCGCCAGGGCCGACGGCTGGTGGCGCGACCGGGCCGGCGCCGCGCTGCGGCTCTGCCGGTCGGTCGCGGAAC
>NZ_JBARCR010000266.1:0-4297 GCF_049794275.1 Trebonia sp. | reverse complement strand
TCGACGACGACGCGGCCGGCGCCGAGGACGCTGCGCCGGTTACACCCGCGTCGACACGCTGCCCATCGAGCACGACCTGTGGCGGTTTTACCACCTGCATCCCTAACCGGCTCCCGCCCGGCCGCTGATCGTCATTCCAATCATGGCTTCTCAGAATCAGCCGAGGTGTTGACGTTATACTTGTGTCAGATTCCTAGGGAAGCGATGAAGTGCGGCAACAACTGACCGGCGGAAGCTGGTGAACGACAAACGGGAAGACGGCCCGGAGAGCGGCCGCGAGCGCTTGAGCCGGGCCGCATATGAACTGTTCAGCCGTGAGGGCACCAGGTCCGTCGGCGTCGACGCGGTTATAGCCCGGGCTGGCACAGCGAAGATGACTCTTTACCGGAATTTCCCGTCCAAGGACGACCTGATAATCGATTTCCTGCGCCGCCGGGAGCAGCTGTGGACGCTCGGGTGGCTAGAAGCCGAGAGTCAGCGCCGCGGCGACACTCCGCGCGACCAGCTGCTGGCGATATTCGATGTGTTTTCGGAGTGGTTCAATAAGCCGGATTTCGAAGGCTGCTCATTCCTGACCACCATGGTCGAGGTCAATGACCGAGATCACCCGGTCCACCAGGCGGCCGTAGTGCACCTCGCGAATATCCGGGGTTATCTCGAGAGGCTTGCGGCCGAGGCCGGAATCCGCGATACCGATTCGTTCGCGCGGAAATGGCACATCCTCATGAAGGGCTCCATCATGGCGGCTCATGAGGGCGACGCGGCAGCGGCGGACCGGGCCAGGGAACTCGGCGAGCTCCTGCTCGCGCACTACGGCTGCTGAACGGCGCCGGCGGCAGTGCCCGGACCTCCGCCTTTCCGGCCCGGGCGCCGCCGCAAGACGATGGTCAGCTGATGCCGAGTTTTTCGGCGGCTAGTTTCGTGCCCTCCACCCGGTTGGTGATCTTCTGCCAGGCGGTCTCGCGCGCGAAGTCAGGTGACCCGTGACTTGGCTTCTCATCGATGCTGAACGGGGAGAACCCGCAGTCATCGGTCGAGGCGAGTTGCTCCTTCGAGATGAAGTTGGCCGCCCGGACAAGGGTGTCGCGGACTTCTTCCGGGCTCTCAACCCGTGGGTTCAGCGGGTTGATCACGCCGATGTAGGCCATCTGGGTGACGCCGTTGGCGTCGTCGCGCAGATTCTCCCCGATCATCCGGTAGACCGGATCCTTGTCCCGCTCGCTGGCGAGCTGGATCAGGAAGTACCCGGCGTTGATGCCGAACATCGAAGGCAGCAGGTCACTGTAGGGCACGTCCGCGCTGTGCACGGAGTCCCGGTCACCGCCAGGGCAGGTGTGGACCCCGATCCTGGTCCGCTCCTCGGCGGTGAACCGGTCCATTACCCGGTTATTGAGCTCGATGAAATGCGGCAGCATGTTCCGGCCGGTCCAGGGGTTGCGCGAGTCGTTGCGGGTAGCCAGCCGTCCCTCGGTGAAGTCCACCGACACCCGCGCCGCCCCCGCGGCGAATGCCTGCCTGATGTCCTTCTCGCACTCGCTGACTAGGTCCGCCTCGAACTGTTCCCTGGTGTAGCCCGGAATCTCCTCATCGAGCGGATACAGCAGGGCCAGCATCGACGGCGCGATCACGGCCTGCTTCATCGGCTTGTGCGCCATCGCGATGGACTTCTTCAGCGTGTCGGCGGCGTATGTCTTGTACCGGAACGGACCGCCGGTGAGCCTCGGCAACTGCCGGTTGTGCCCGTCGGCGAAGATCGCGAAGTACTGGCCCCCGGTCCCGGCCAGATGGTCGGCGAGCCCGGTGCCCGCTAGCGTGTCAGTGATCGCGTAGGTCGCGAAGCTCGACCAGCGCTGCTCGCCGTCCGAAATGATCGGCGCGCCTGTCTTCTCCAGGTGTTCGATGGAGTCCCGGACCGCCGTGTCCTGCTCGCTCTCCAGCTGCTCGCGGGTGATCTCCCCCGCGTCGTATTGTGCGTACGCCTGCTGCAACCTACTTGGGCGCGGCAGCGAGCCGACAGGTTCAGTGGGAATTCCGGTAGCAGTCCTCGGATCGTAGTCGGTCATGGCTCTTGGCTCTCCTTGTTTTCTGCGCTGCGCTGCGCTGGTGTGACCTTGCACGGCCCGGCTGAACCGACGCGCATCGGAACCAGCGTGATCTCGCCGCGCATTTAGAGAGAGACCGGCCTGTCTCATGCCGTTAGCCGGAGCATAAGCCTATGACCGACCACGGTCAACGAGATGTCATGGGGGAATTCGACGGGCCTGGCCCGGCCGGGCCAGGCCCGTCGTTCGCTACGCTCAGCCCTGCTTGGTCAGTCCCACGACGTGGCCTTGCGGGTCGGCGATCAGCGCGAAGGCCACGCCGGGCACGTGCTGAGGCTCCTGAACGACCCGGCCGCCGAGCTCCCTGGCCCGGTTCACGGCGCTGTCGACGTCATCAACGGCGACGAAGAAGGTGACCAGATCGCTACCGCCCTGCAGCGGGCTGATCGCCGTGTACAAGGCATCGGGCACACCGGTGTCGACGAACGTGTAGCCGGGGATCGCGCCCTGGTCCGGGTAGGTCCATCCAAGCAGGTCTCCGAAGAACTTGCGGGTCGCGTCAGGGTCTGTCGACCGGATCTCAGCGTGCACGATTGGATGCGACATTTCTTGCTCCCTCGGTGGTAGCCAAAGGGCGCCGAGATGACACCCTCCTGCCCTCACCACGAACGAGACCACGCCGGATCCGACACGGCCAGGTCGGCTTCAGCGATGCTGCGGGGATTGTCGATCAGGTCGATCGCGGTGATTTTCGCGCCTGTGACCGTGAACCCAACGAGAGTGACCGGCTTCCCGTCCGCGGCCGTGACGATGCCGATGGCTCCGTTGATCAGAGCGGGCAAGCTGACCTGCGCGATTCGGGTGAAGGGGAACGCGCGTGCGGCCACCGCCGCCGCGCCGCGGACCACCTCGGTGCCGTTAGAGCGCACCACGACGTCCTGGTCGAGGGCCTCCAGCAGCGCGTCGAAGTCTCCGTTGCGGGCGGCGATCAGGAAGACGTCGGTGATCGCTCGCTGCCGGGGCAGATCAGTGCCGGTGACTGGGGCCACGTCCTGGACCCGTCGGCGGGCGCGGCTGGCCAGCTGGCGGGCCGCGGCGGGCGAGCGTCCGACGACGGCCGCGATCTCATCGAACGGGACGGCGAAGATGTCGTGCAGGACAAATGCGAGCCGTTCGGCGGGCGTCAGCGTGTGCAGGATTACCAGTAGCGCGGGACCAATTGAGTCGGCAAGCAGAGCTTCGTGTTCGGGGCCGCTGCCGTCCGCGTCACTGACGATTGACTCGGGCAGGACCACTCCCACTGGCTCGTCCCGGTGCGCGGCCAGCATGTTCAGGCACACCCGGGCTACGACTGTCGTCAGCCATCCACCGAGGTTCTCTATGCTGCCGGGATCGGAGCGGCTGAGCCGCAGCCAGGCTTCCTGGACAGCGTCGTCAGCCTCGCTGGGCGAGCCGAGGGTCTGGTAGGCGAGGGCCCGCAGCCGGGGCCGGTGGGCCTCGAACCGTTCCGCGAGCACGTCATGTTCGTTCATCGGTCACATTCACGAGTGGTTGCCGGTCATAGACGTGACCGTCCAGGCCCCGCCGATGTGACAGGAGGCCGTGGACGAACCGTAACGAACGGAGGACCCATGGCCTCGCCCGTCCTTGTCACTGGCGGCACCGGCCGCCTCGGGAAGCTTGTCGTCGCACAGCTGCAGGACAGCGGTTGCGACGTTCGCGTGCTCGCCCGGCACCGCCGCCCCATCCCGCAGGGCGCGGAATTCTTCACCGCAGACCTGAGGACCGGCCATGGCATCAAGCCCGCGGTGACCGCGACGGCGGCCATCATCCACTGCGCGACCAGCACGAGGGGCGACGCCGAGGCAACGCGCAACCTCGTGGCAGCCGCGTCCCTGGCGGGTTCTGGCCACCTGGTGTACGTGTCCATCGTGGGCATCGACCACATCGCCTCCTGGGGATACCCCAGGACGAAGCTCCAGGCCGAGCAGATCGTGGCCAGCTCCGGCCTGCCCCGGACGATCCTGCGGGTCACGCAGTTTTACGACTACTGCCTGGCCAACGCGCGAAAACTGAGCCGGTTGCCCGTGGTGCCAGTGCCGGCGGGCTTCACTGTCCAGCCAGTTGATCCCCGCGACGTGGCGGCCCGACTCGTCGAGCTGACGCTGGGCGAGCCCGTCGGTCGCGCGCCGGACATGGCCGGCCCGCAGGTGAGCAACTGGACGGACCTAATCCGGGGGTACCTGACGGCAAGC
>NZ_JBARCR010000265.1:0-1959 GCF_049794275.1 Trebonia sp. | reverse complement strand
GAGCGTAGCCGCCCGCCGCCCAGATTCCACACCAGTGGTCGAGGCCCGGGCCGCTGAAGGCGGCCACGCAGGCGGCGTAGACCGCGAACCCGGCATACCATGCCGCTGGCTGCCGCAGGGCGGCCTCCAGCAGGCGCCGCGGCTTGTCCGCGGGTGTCGCGAGCTTGTCCCTGGAAGTCACGATGGCCATAGACAGCAGCATTCCGGGCCGTGACCGCCAGGGTCGATATGCCTAGACCCCGAATCCGGGCTCCACCCAGCCCCCGCCCCAGCGTGCACTCAGCCCCCGCCGGTATGGGGGGCTAGCTACCGGGCCGTCGTGGCGGAGTGCGGTGAGCTGGGCAGCCGGCGGTTAGCGCTCGGTGTCTTCCAGGGTGCTGGCGTCGGCGGGGACGTCCACTGAGTATTGCTTGAGGGCGGACAGCGGGACGATTTCCAGCACTCGCTCGTGCGTGGAGGCGAGCACCACGGGCGCCGCGGCGCCGTCCTTGTGCGCGCGGAGCCAGTTGGCGGCGGTCACGCACCACCGGTCGCCGGGTACCAGGCCGGGGAAGCGGAACTGGGGCATCGGGGTGCTCAGGTCGTTGCCGATGCGCCGCTGGTGGTCGAGAAATTCCTGGCTCACCACCGCGCAGACGGTGTGACTCCCCAGGTCTTCGGGCCCCGTGGTGCAGCACCCGTCCCGGTAGAAGCCGGTAAGCGGGTCAGTGCCACATGGCTCGAGCTCGCCGCCGAGCACATTTCGGTCGCCCATCTCAGCAGTATCGACAGCGCGGGTCTCAGTCCGCAAGACTCAGCGGCCGATCAGTGCCCCGCAGCACTCGCGGCTCACGTGCTGGCGGCCGTCACGGCCAGCACGAACGTGGCAATCGCGGCGAAGCCGTGGGCGATCGGGACGAGCACCGCCGGGTTCGGGCGAATAGGGTGACGCCGCGGTCCGGGGAACGGATCGTCAAGCAGCCGCGCGATCATCTCGTCGGTGACCTGATACGCCTGCGGGCCTGGTTCGCCGGCCGCACCCTCCCCGGCGTCCGAGATGACCACCGCCGCCTCGTCCCAGGGCTTCGCATCCCGCCGCTCCCCCGGGCGGCGGGCCGGGTACGGCGTCCACAGCGTCACGGTGGATAGCCCGAGCCCCACCGTCACCATCAGCACGCCGACCGCCGTCCACGCCAGCGGCCGCGCTCCCGAGGCCACGAAGGCCGCCCAGATCAGCAGGCCGCTGATGGCCAGCCCGGCATGGCCGAAGATGAGCGGCGGCGGCAGGCCGCCCGCCCTGGCGCGCTCGCGGCGCAGGCCGCCGCGCGCCAGCCAGGTGTGCAGCATGTAGCCGCCCAGGCTCGCGGTCACCAGCCAGCTGATGAGCGTCGCGAAGCGCATAGACCAGCATAGAACGCTAGGTCACGCGGCAGAACGCCGACGGAGCGCGCATTCTGCTGATAGTCCAGTTGTACATAGGTTATGCTGGACTAGTGTCGTATATCGAGATCCTGCTGCTCCGGCACCTGACCCGGCGCCCGGCGCACGGGTATGAGCTGCGGAAACGGGTCGAGCGCACCACCGGGGTGCGGCTGAACAACAACTCCCTGTACCCGGCGCTGCGGCGGTTCGAGGAGGCGGGCGCGGTCACCAAGAGCGAAGAGCCGCAGGACGGGCGGCCGCCGCGGCTGGTGTACGCGCTCACGCCGCTGGGCCGCGAGCTGCTGCACGACATGCTCGCCGACCTGACGCCGGAGCAGGCCATCGACGACTACGAGTTCCTGACCAGGCTCGGCCAGTTCGCGCTGCTGGAACCCGGTGAGCGGCTCGCCGTGCTGGACGCGCGCGACAAGGCGCTGGAGACCAGGATCGCGCACCTCGCGGAGATGCTCACGCGCTCCGCGGGCGACCGGTGGGCGGCGGCGGTGACCACCGAGCTCAGCCGCCGCGACGTGGCCGAGCGCGGGTGGCTCGCGGAGC
>NZ_JBARCR010000264.1:0-1731 GCF_049794275.1 Trebonia sp. | reverse complement strand
GATCCCCTCCGTGCTTTCGCCGATGCTGCGGCCGGCGCCGATGCTCGTGACCCGCGTGGCGCCGGGGACGCGGGCGAGCTGTGC
The DNA here is from genome assembly GCF_049794275.1 of Trebonia sp. NCBI lineage: Bacteria > Bacillati > Actinomycetota > Actinomycetes > Streptosporangiales > Treboniaceae > Trebonia > Trebonia sp. Next base: position 1,647 of record NZ_JBARCR010000264.1, on the reverse strand, counting down.
CGGGGCGTGGCCGATGACGATGACCAGCGAGCCGGGCGACTGGAGCGCCGCCGGGCCGATCGTGCCGATCTGGTGGCCGGGATACCGGTCGCCGAGTTGCCCGGCGGGCACGGAGCGGAGAAGCGCGGCCAGCGCGGGCGAGGCGTAGTACTGGCCGGGGCCGGGCAGCGCCGGGATGCCGGGCGGCACGGGGGAGTGCGGGCCGAGCGCCGCCACGTCGACCCGGTCGATCCCCTGGCCGCCGTACTGGTCCTGGGAGCGGAGCCACCACTCGGGATAGGCGCCGGGCGCGGCGGGTGCCGAGTGTCGTGGGCTGGCGGTGTTGTCGAGCCAGCCTCTGCGCAGGCTCTGCGCGTTGAGGGCGTTGCTCGCGGCGAGCGCGGCGAGCAGGAGGCCGACGCCGACCGCGACCGCCACGGCGGTAATCACGAGCCGGGTGACGGCCTCCCGGCCGCCGCTGACGGTCAGCCGGAACGCGAGCCGGATCATCGGTTCTCCCTGAGGGCGAGCCCGACGGGTGCCGCGGGGGCTGAAGGCGTGGTGGTGACTGTGCCGTCGTGGACGATGATCTCGCGGTCGGCGTACGCGGCCACGCGCGGGTCGTGGGTTACGAGCACGACGGTGGTGCCCTGGTCCCGGGCGGCGGCCGTCAGCAGGTGCATCACCCGCTCGCCGGCGAGGGAGTCCAGCGAGCCGGTGGGCTCGTCGGCGAAGAGGATCTCGGGCCCGGCGACCAGGCCGCGGGCGAGCGCCACCCGCTGGGCCTGCCCGCCGGACATCTCCGCGGACCGGTGCCCCTCAAGGCCGTCGATGCCGAGCCGGCCGAACCACTCGCGGGCACGCCGCAGCGCCTCGCGCCGGCGGGCGCCGGCCAGCAGCAGCGGGAGCGCGACGTTCTCCTCGGCGGTCAGCTCGGGGACGAGCTGGCCGAACTGGAACACGAACCCGAACTTGTCCCGGCGCAGCGCGCTGCGCCGGTTCTCCGGCATGATGTCGATCCTCGTACCGTCGAAGACGACCTGGCCGGAGTCGGGGACGAGGATCCCGGCGAGGCAGTACAGCAGCGTGGACTTGCCGGACCCGCTCGGTCCCATGATCGCGAGGATCTCTCCGCGGCCGACGGTCGCGCTGGCACCGCGCAGCGCCGGGGTCGCGCCGAACGACTTGACCACGTACCGCGCCTCAAGCACGCTGTCTCTGGTCATTTCCGTACCTCTCTCGCGAGCGCGTCGAGCCGGGCGGCGGTCATGTCGATCCACCGCAGGTCGGCTTCCAGGTGGAACAGGCCGTAGTTGGCCAGGTAGGTGTCGAGCGTGCCGCCCTCGTGCTTGAGCGCGTCAGACGCTCGTGGGTGGTGTCCAGCCGGGCAGCCTGGCTGGGGCTGGCGATGCGGGTGCCGAACTCTTGTGCCATCCGGCTGACGCAGCCGCGGGTACCGAACCGGCGCACGGCGCGACTGATCGCCGCGGCCACGCTTTCGGCGGTCGGAGCGGCCGATCGTTGCAGCGCGGACGCGAACAGTGCCTCGCACCATGCGTCGTCCACGTTCAACCAGGGCCTCGCAGTCCTCCCCGCCGTTGATTGTGCTTGCCGGGGCGGGGACCGGCTCGCCGGGAGCGGGGGCACCGCGGCGGGCGAAGCGGACGG
>NZ_JBARCR010000263.1:0-3927 GCF_049794275.1 Trebonia sp. | reverse complement strand
GGGTGAGGTCGAGGGCGCTCACGTTCGCCTCGAACTGGTCCATCCGGCGGGCGCGAAGCGCGCCGTGCTCGGGAACCAGGTATTCGATTACGCCGTGGGGCAGTTCCTCGTCGTCACGCTCGACTTGCCGCTCACGTCGAGCATCACCGTCGCGTCCGCTGCCGAGCCGTTCCTTGGTCTGAGCATGCCGCTCGACCCGGCCATCATCGCCGAGTTGCTCATCGAGGCGGACCTGCCCGCCCAGGCGGCTCCCCCGGGCCCGGCGCTGTCGGTCAGCGACGCCACCGCTGAGCTGATCGACGCCGTCGTCCGGCTGCTGCCACTGGCCGGCACCCCTCATGACCAGCGCATCCTCAGCCCGGCGGTGAAGCGGGAGATTCACTGGAGACTGCTGACAGGCCCGCAGGGCGGCCTGGTCCGCCAGGTCGGCGTGGCCGGCAGTCGCATCGCCCTGGTCGGCCGTGCGATCGCCTGGATCAGGGCGCACTACGACGAGCCGGTCCGCGTCGATGACCTGGCCGCCAAGGTGGGCCTGAGCGTCTCATCGCTCAACAGGAACTTCCGGGCGGCCACCGCGATGAGCCCACTGCAGTACCAGAAGCAGATCCGCCTCCAGCAGGCTCGGCTACGACTGCTCGCCAACCCGGCGGACGTGGCGGGCACCGGGCATGCCGTCGGCTACACCAGCGCCTCGCAGTTCAGCCGCGAGTACCGCCGCCTGTTCGGCGCTCCCCCGGGCCGCGACGCCGCCCAACTCCAGAACGCAGGCCGCACCCCCGACTGACTGGCGTGTCTCAGGCTGCGAGGCCGTTTCTCATTGTCGGGCCTTTTCAGGAAAGGCGGCGGAGCCGCCGGAAGCAGTACCCGGCCAGGGCCAGAGCCAGGGCGAGGTAGATCGCGGTCTCGGTCAGCTGGAAGCGCCAGTAGCGGCTGGCGGGCTGGTAGGTGATGGCCTCCCGGATGCCGTGGCTGGCCAGGCAGCCACGGAAGGCGACGGGCCCCGTCGTCGCCCCCTGTGGGCTGGCGGCCTGGTTCGCGCCCGGGCTCGGGCTGGTGCCTTCTACCGATATGCAGGCGGCCGGGGTGGCGCTGACTGGCTGCCCGGCGGCGTTAACGGGCCCGCTGGACAGGAGCCAGGCGCCGGGCTGGCCGGGGATGGTGATGGCGTAGAACGTCAAGATCGTGCCGCCCGCGCCGGTCTCTGACGGGATGGCGGCCCCCAGAGAGGTGACCGGGACGACTGTGCGGTCGGGCGGGGCGAGGTTGGGGCGGACCCACAGCGGCATCGCGACCTGGAGGGCGGCGAAGATGGCCAGGGTGACGGCCATGGCCGGGACGGTGCGCCGGATCAGCGCCCCGGCGGCGACGCCGAGGGCGAAGGCGAACGCGGCATAGCCGAGCGGGGTGATGCCGTGGGTGGCGAAGTTCAGCTGGCTGAACCGGCTCTGGGCGACGCCGACTCCGGAGCCATCGGCGACGGCCTGGCTGATCGGCACTGCCCACCAGGTCTGCATGAGGCACAGCGCCTCGGTGACGGCCATCGCGGTCAGGCCGCCGATGACGAGCTTGACGGCCAGCCACCGGGTCCGGGTGACGGACTGGTTCCAGGCCAGCGTGGCGGTCCCGGTCTCCAGTTCGCGGGCGATCAGCGGCGCTCCCCAGAACAGGCCGATGACGGCGGGCGCCAGCAGGATGATCCCGGTGCTGAGCAGGAAAACCACGTTGTAGGGGCTGCGGGCCAGCGACGCAGTGAAGTAGGTGGCCATGCTCAGGCAGCTGCTGCCGTGGCAGCTGTCGAGCCCGTCGGCGGCGTACATGCTGGCCAGGTGCGGCCCGGTGGCCGCGAGCAGGATCGTGAAGGCGGCCAGGGTCACGGCCGCGGTGATGGCCTGGATGCGGAACTGAAGCATGCCGAACCGGATCACGACACCACTCCCAGGTGCTGACGGCGGGTCGGCGTCTCATCGCCGGCCCGGCTCATGTAGGCCAGCACCAGGTCCTCCATGCTGACAGGCTTCACGGCCCAAGCCGGGTCGAGGACCGGCCCGTCGGTGCGGACCAGCAGGTTGCTCTGCTTGTCGGTGTGGCTTTCTGTGATGACTACCTGGCCCGCCGGGAGGCTGCCGGGGTCGCGACGCGGCCCGGACAGGCGATGATGCGAGGCCAGCAGGTCGCTGACCTCTCCGGCGACCCGGACCTTGGAGGCGACGAGTACGACCAGGTAGTCGCAGACTCGTTCCAGGTCAGCGACCAGGTGGGAGGACAGCACGACACTGAGGCGCTGCTCGGCGACCGCCTCCATCAGGCCCTGCAGGAACTCCCGCCGGGCCAGCGGATCCAGGCTGGCGACCGGCTCATCGAGGATGAGCAGCTCGGGCCGCTTGGCCATCGCCAGGGTGAGGGCGAGCTGGGCCCGCTGCCCGCCGGACAGCGACCCGGCCCGCTGTTTCGGGTCCAGGGCGAGCTGCCCGATCCGCTGCCGCGCCAGGTCGTCGTCCCAGCCGGGGTTAAGCCAGGCACCGAGGCGGAGATGGTCGGCGACCGTCAGCCTGGCGTAGACGGCGGTGTCCTGGGCGACGAACCCGACCCGCGCCAGCTGCGCCGGCCCGGCCGCGGGACGCTCGCCCAGGACGGTGATCGTGCCGCGGGTCGGCATGAGCATCCCGGTGGCCAGGCGCAGCAAGGTGGTCTTGCCCGCGCCGTTGGGGCCGACGAGCCCGACCACGTGGCCTTCGGGGATGGCCAGCGAGCAGTCGCGCAGCGCCCAGGTCCGCCGGTAGGCCTTGCCCAGCCCGCTGGCCTGGATGACGGTGTTCATGCGACGCCTTCGGCGAAACAGTCGCGGAACGCGGTGCGGTAGATCGCCTCGATGTCATCGGGCCCCAGGCCCGCCGCGCGCGCCGAGCGGAGCCAGCCGGCCAGCTCGGCGAGGAACCGGGCCTGCGCGGCCGGATCGATCCCGGACGGCAGCCGGGTAACGAACGTGCCGAGCCCTGGGCGGGCGCGCACCAGTCCCTCCCGCTCCAGCTCCCGGTAGGCCTTGTGCACGGTGTTCGGGTTGATGGCCAGCTGGGCGACGACCTGCTGAGCGGTCGGCAGCCGGTCCCCCGGCTCCAGCATGCCCATCCGCAGGGCCTGATGGACTTGCTGCACGAGCTGCAGGTAGGTGGCGACGCCCGACGTCTCGTCAAGCTGGAACTCGATCATCAATCTCTCATTCCACTAATGGCTTAGTGGAATGAGAGTAACAGTCCCGGCCGGCCGGCGCAAGAAGCGTTCAGGCGCCGGCACGAGCGTGCTGCGCGGACACGCTGTCGCGGGCGGGGGTGCCCGAACGGGTGGCCGTTAGCGCAGCGGGCTGAACGCCGCCCGGATCTCGGTCGCGAAGAGCTCGGGCTCTTCCCAGGCGGCGAAGTGGCCTCCTCTGCCGGCCTTGTTGAAGTAGATGAGGTTGGGATAGGACTTCTCGACCCAGCTGCGCGGGGCCGCGAAGATCTCGCCGGGGAAGGTGGTGAAGCCGACCGGGAGCTTGACCTCCGGAGGAGCCTGCCCGGCCGCGCGAGCTGTGGCTTGTCCGCCCTCCCAGTACGACCGGGCCGCGGAGGCGCCGGTGCCGGTTAGCCAGTACACAGTGATGTTGTCGAGGATGTGGTCTCGTGTGAGGCCGCCGGACGGCTTCCCGTCGACGAAGGCGCGGGAGATCTTGTAGTAGGCGTCGGTGTCGTGGTCAAGCATCCAGGCCGCCAGGGCGAGGGGGGAATCCAGCAGGGCATAGCCGATCGTCTGCGGCCGCGTGGCCTGCTCCAGGAAGTAGCCGAAGCCGCTCGCCCTGAATGTCTTGGTCTGCTCGAGCGCCGCGCGTTCTTCCTCGGTTCCCGCCGGCATGGCGCCGCCGCCCAGCGCCGTCACGAGCAAGTTCATGTGGAT
>NZ_JBARCR010000262.1:0-1646 GCF_049794275.1 Trebonia sp. | reverse complement strand
GCTGATGATCCTGTGGAGGATTGTGCTGCCCATGTCGCGGCCGATCATCGGCGTGGTCTCGATCTTCGCCACGGTCGCGGTATGGAAGGACTTCCTCTGGCCGCTGCTCGTCGAGTACGGCTACAGCCCGACCAGGGAGGGGCTGAACGTCGGCATCTGGCAGGCGACGTACGGGACGCCGGAGAACCTCATCATCGCCGCGTCCGCGATGGCCGCGGTCCCGACGATCGTGTTCTTCCTTATCTTCCAGCGCAACATCATGGCCGGCCTCACCGCGGGCGGCATCAGGGGCTGACTTCCCGTTATCTGGGCACCCTCCTAGTGGAGAAAGCAGGTTTGACTGTGCACGAAACTGGATCTTGCGTGCCGTCCGGCGGCGGCGACTCGTGGTGGCGCAGCGCCGCGATCTACCAGCTTTACGTGCGCAGCTTCGCGGACGGCAACGGGGACGGGGTGGGCGACCTGGCCGGGGTCCGGTCCTGCCTCGCCTATCTCGCCGACCTCGGCGTGGACGCGATCTGGTTCAACCCCTGGTACCCGTCGCCGATGTCCGACGCCGGCTACGACATCTCGGACTACCGGGGGATCGAGCCGGTGTTCGGCACGCTGGCGGACGCGGACGCGCTGATCTCTGAGGCGCACGCGATGGGCATCAGGATCATCATCGATGTGGTGCCCAACCACGCGTCCGACCAGCATCCGTGGTTCACCGCCGCGCTAGCAGCCGGGCCGGGGTCGGCGGAGCGGGACCGGTTCTGGTTCCGGCCGGGCCGGGGTCCCTCAGGCGACGAGCCGCCGAACAACTGGCAGTCGATCTTCGGCGGCCCCGCCTGGACCCGGGTCACCGAGCCGGACGGCTCGCCCGGCGAGTGGTACCTGCACCTGTTCGCGCCGCAGCAGCCGGACTACAACTGGGGCAATGCGGACGTCCGGCACGAATTCGAGGACGTGCTGCGGTTCTGGTTCGGCCGCGGGGTGGACGGCATCAGGATCGACTCGGGCGCGCTGCTCACCAAGGACCCTCGGCTGCCGGATGTCGGCCTTGACGAGCCGCCGGGTCCTGGGCACCCGTTCACCGACCGCGACGACGTGCACGACGTCTACCGGTCCTGGCGGGCCGTCGCCGACGAATATCCCGGACGGGTGCTGATCGGCGAGATCTGGCTGCCCGATGCCGCGCGGCTCGCGCGCTACGTCACCGCGGGTGAGCTGCACACGGTCTTCAACTTCCCGTACCTGAGCTGCCCGTGGGACGCGGCCGCGCTGCGCCGGGTCATCGAGGAGACGCTGGCGCTGAACGAGCCGGCCGGCGCCCCGGCCACCTGGGTGCTGTCCAACCACGACGTGGACAGGATCGTCTCCAGGTACGGGCGGGCGGACACCGCGTTCGACCTGCTGCGGCGGCGGTACTTCCACAACTTCCCCGTCGACCTCGCGCTCGGTACCAAGCGAGCGCGGGCGGCGGCGCTGCTGACGATGGCGCTGCCCGGCTCTGTGTACATCTACCAGGGCGAGGAACTCGGCCTGTGGGAGGTGCAGGACATCCCCGACGACCTGCGCCAGGACCCGATCTGGCGGCGCACTCACGGCGCGGACCCCGGCCGGGACGGCAGCCGGGTGCCGCTGCCGTGGTCGGGGACGGAACC
>NZ_JBARCR010000261.1:0-8544 GCF_049794275.1 Trebonia sp. | reverse complement strand
GCCCACGCCACAATCCGACGCCGCCGGTCGCCCACGACGCGCTCACCTCCCTAACCGGTACAGACGCCGGACGCGGGCGAAAATCACCGGCCGGCGGCGGCGATCCGCAGCGGGCCACGGGGGATGTAACGATTCAGTTTCGGGCGGCGGGGGACGTATTGACACCGATCGGGGCCACGCTGAAACTACAGGGAAGTTTGAAACGTTCCAAACCACGGCTGGAGATGAACCGGAATGCGTGACCTGACCGCGGTCAAGGACGCCCTCAAGAATCACCAGATCGAGCTGCCGTCGTGGGCGTTCGGGAACAGCGGGACCCGGTTCAAGGTGTTCGGCCAGCCCGGCGTGCCGCGCACCCCGTATGAGAAGGCCAGCGACGCCGCGCAGGTGCACGCGTACACCGGGGTCGCGCCCAGCATGGCGGTGCACATCCCGTGGGACAAGGTCGACGACTACGAGGCGCTGGCGGTGCACGCCAAGAACAACGGCATCCGCATCGGCACCGTCAACTCCAACGTCTTCCAGGACGACGACTACAAGCTCGGCAGCGTGTGCAACCCCGACCCGCGGGTGCGCAAGAAGGCCCTCGCCCACCTGCTGGAGTGCGTCGACATCATGGACGCCACCGGCTCGCGGGACCTCAAGCTCTGGTTCGCCGACGGCACCAACTACCCCGGCCAGGACGACATCTCCGCGCGGCAGGACCGGCTCGCCGAGGCGCTGGCCGCCGTCTACGGCCGGCTCGGGCCCGGTCAGCGGATGCTGCTGGAGTACAAGCTGTTCGAGCCGTCGTTCTACACCACCGACGTGCCAGACTGGGGCACCAGCCTGCTGCACTGCCAGGCGCTCGGCCCCAGGGCCATGGTCGTCGTCGACACCGGCCACCACGCGCCGGGCGTGAACATCGAGTTCATCGTCGCGCTGCTGCTCAAGGCCGGCCGGCTCGGCGGGTTCGACTTCAACAGCAGGTTCTACGCGGACGACGACCTGATGGTCGGCGCGGCGGACCCGTTCCAGCTGTTCAGGATCACGCACGAGGTGGTCAAGGCCGGCGCGCTCGCCCCGGCCGCCGGCGTGGCCTACATGCTCGACCAGTGCCACAACATCGAGCCGAAGATCCCCGCGCAGATCCGCTCGGTCATGAACGTGCAGGAGGCGACCGCCAAGGCGCTGCTCGTCGACACCGGGGCACTGGGTGCGGCGCAGCGCGCCGGCGACGTGCTCGGCGCGAACGCCGTGCTCATGGACGCCTACGACACCGACGTCCGGCCGCTGCTCGCCGGGCTGCGGGAAGAGCTGGGCCTCGCGCCCGATCCGGTCTCCGCGTACCTCGCGTCCGGGTACGGGGAAAAGATTATTTCGGAACGGACGGGCGGTTCCCCCGCAGGCTGGGGTGCTTGAGTCTGATGGAAGACGCAGTCCGCGCGCTGCTCGCGCGCAGCAACCGGCTTGGCGCCGATCCGCGCACCACCAACTACGCGGGCGGGAACGCCTCCGCGAAGGGCACCGCCACCGATCCGGTCACCGGGCAGCCGGCCGAGCTGCTGTGGGTGAAAGGCTCGGGCGGCGACCTCGGCACGCTCACCGAGGCGGGCCTGGCCGTGCTGCGGCTGGCGGCGCTGCGTGACCTGGCGGGTGTCTATCCGGGTGTCGAGCGCGAGGACGAGATGGTGGCGGCGTTCGACTACTGCGCGTTCGGCCTGGGAAGGTGGGGGCCAGGTGGGCCAGCAGAGCGCGGCGCGGCGCCGTCCATCGACACCGCGATGCACGGCCTTGTCGAGGCCGCGCACGTGGACCACCTGCACCCGGACGCAGGCATCGCGTTCGCGACCGCCGCCGACAGCGAGGCGCTGACCGCCGAGTGCTTCGGCGACCGCGTGGCGTGGGTGCCGTGGCGGCGGCCGGGGTTCCAGCTCGGCCTCGACATCGCCGCGATCAAGCGGGACCACCCGGCGGCCATCGGCGTGATCCTCGGCGGGCACGGCATCACCGCCTGGGGCGACACGTCGGACGAGTGCGAGGCGCACTCGCTGGAGATCATCGCCGCCGCGCAGAAGTTCATCGCTGAGCGGGGAACCACGAGGCCGTTCGGGGAAAAACTCTTCCAGACACTGCCGGAGACCGAGCGGCGGGCGCGAGCCGCGGCCCTCGCACCGGTGATCCGCGGCCTCGCCTCCGCCGACCGGCGGCAGCTCGGGCACTACACCGACCACCCGGCGGTGCTGGAGTTCACCGGCAGCGAGAAGCTGTCCGCCCTCGCCGCGCTCGGCACCTCGTGCCCCGATCACTTCCTGCGCACCAAGGTGCGGCCGATGGTCGTCGACCTGCCGCCTTCCGCGCCGCTAGAGGCGGTCATCGCGCGGCTGCGGGAGCTGCACGCTTTGTACCGTGCGGACTATCAGGCCTATTACGAGCGGTACGCGGACGCGTCGTCGCCGCCGATGCGCGGGGCCGATCCGGCGATCGTGCTGGTGCCGGGGGTCGGCATGTTCAGCTTCGGCGCCGACAAGCAGACGGCGCGGGTGGCCGGCGAGTTCTACCTGAACGCGATCAACGTGATGCGCGGGGCCGAGGCGATCTCCACGTACGCGCCGATCCCGGAGAGGGAGAAGTTCCGCATCGAGTACTGGGAGCTCGAGGAGGCCAAGCTGCGGCGGCGGCCCGCGCCTCAGCCGCTGGCCGGCCGGGTGGCTTTGGTGACCGGCGGCGGATCGGGCATCGGGCGGGCGACGGCAGAGCGGCTGGCGCGCGAAGGGGCGTGCGTCGTGGTCGCCGACCGGTCCGCCGAGTCGGCTGGTGAGGTGGCTGCCGGGATCGGATCGGCTGACGCGGCGGTGCCGGTCACCGCGGACGTGACCAGCGAGGCCGAGGTGGCGGCGGCGTTCGCGGCGGCGGCGCTAGCGTTCGGCGGGGTGGACCTCGTGGTGAACAACGCGGGGCTGTCGATCTCGAAACCGCTCGCCGAGACGTCCGTGGCGGACTGGGACCTGCTGCACGACGTAATGGCGCGCGGGTCGTTCCTGGTGTCGCGGTCGGCCGCCGCGATGCTGGAGGCGCAGGGGCTCGGCGGGGACATCGTGTACATCGTGAGCAAGAACGCGGTGTTCGCCGGGCCGTCCAACGTCGCGTACGGCGCGGCGAAGGCGGACCAGGCGCATCAGGTGCGGCTGCTCGCCGCCGAGCTGGGCTCGATTGGGGTGCGCGTCAACGGGATCAATCCCGACGGTGTGGTGCGCGGGTCGGGGATCTTCTCCGCCGGGTGGGGCGCGTCGCGGGCCGCCGTGTACGGGGTGCCCGAGTCCGAGCTCGGGGCGTTCTACGCGTCACGGACCCTCCTGAAGCGCGAGGTGCTGCCCGAGCACGTCGCCGCCGCCGTGTTCGCGCTGTGCGGTGGCGACCTGCCGCTCACGACCGGCCTGCTCATCCCCGTCGACGCGGGCGTGGCGGCGGCGTTCTTGCGATGACTTCGCCCGTCGGTTCCGTCGTGGTCGCCGGCGTCGATCTCGGGGCGTCCGGCGGGCGGGTGCTCGCGGCGCGGGTGTCGCCTGACGGGGTGTCGCTGCACGAGGTCAGCAGGTTCCCGAACGAGCCGGTGCTGGCCGGCGGCACGCTGCACTGGGACATCCTGCGGCTGTACTCGTCGGTGGTCTCCGGGCTGCGGTCAGCCGCTGCCTCGTTTTCCCTGGCCAGCGCCGGGATCGACTCGTGGGGCGTGGACTACGGGCTGCTCGATTCGTCGGGGGCGCTGGTCGGCAACCCCGTGCACTACCGGGACGTTCGCACGAACGGGGTCTCCGTGCCGGTGCCGGCTTCGTCGCTGTACGCGGTGACGGGGATCCAGCACCTGCCGTTCAACACGATCTACCAGCTCGCGGCGTCGCTGGGGACGCCCTTGCTGTCGGCGGCGTCGACCCTGCTGCTGATCCCCGACCTGCTCGCGTACTGGCTGACCGGGGCCGTCGGGGCCGAGGTGACCAACGCCTCGACGACCGCGCTGCTCGACGTGTCGTCCAGGACGTGGGCGGTTGACATGATCGACGCGGCGGGACTTCCGCGCGGTCTTTTCCCGCCGCTGCGCCGGCCGGGCGACGTCATCGGGCCGGTGGGCGAGCTGCCCGGGGTGAGCGGGGTGCCGCTGATCGCGGTCGGATCGCACGACACCGCCTCGGCGGTGGCGGCGGTGCCTTCCGCCGGGCCGGCCTTCGCCTACATCTCCTCGGGGACGTGGTCGCTGGCGGGGCTGGAGCTGACCGCGCCGGTGCTGTCCGAGGAGAGCCGGCTGGCCAACTTCACCAACGAGGCCGGAATCGACGGGACCATCAGGTACCTGCGCAACGTGACCGGGCTATGGCTGCTGCAGGAGTGCGTGCGGTGCTGGGGCCCGGCCGCCGGGTCGCTGGAGTCGCTGCTGTTGTCGGCGGCCGCGGTGCCTGCTTTGCGGTTCGTGATCGACGCCGACGATGCGGTGTTCCTGCCGCCTGGCGGGATGCCGGACCGGATCGTCTCGTGGCTGTCCTCGCGCGGGCTGCCGGCCCCGTCGGAGCCTCCGCAGATCGTCCGGTGCATCCTGGACAGCCTGGCGCTCGCCTACCGGCGTGCCCTGCTCGCCGCGCAGTCGCTGTCCGGGCGGCACGCCGACGTGGTGCACATCGTGGGGGGCGGGTCGAAGAACGAGCTGTTGTGCCAGCTGACGGCGGATGCGCTCGGCCTGCCGGTCCTCGCGGGGCCGGCGGAGGCGACCGCGCTCGGCAATGTCCTGGTGCAGGCGCGTTCTCTCGGGGCGGCGCCTGGGTCGCTGGACGGGATGCGGGCGCTGCTGCGGTCGTCGGCAGGGCTCTCGCTGCGCTCTTACTCCCCGACTGGGGGCGTTGCCGTCTGGGAGGCCGCCGCTCGGCGTGCGGGACTGGGCTGAACCGCGATCGCCTCGATCTCGACGAGCTGGCCGGCGTAGCCGAGCACGGCCACGCCGAGCAGCGTGCTCGGCACGTCATGATCGCCGAAGAAGGCCGCCACCTCATCGAAGGCGGCTGCCAGCTCACCGCGGTCACTGCTCGCGACGTAGACGGTGGTCTTGACCACGTCCTCGATCGCCGCCGCGGAGTCCTCCAGCGCGGTCCTGAGGTTGGCTAGCGCCTGGCGCGTCTGCGCGATGAGGTCACCAGGGGCGACAACCTTGCCCCGCTTGTCGAGCGGGCAGGCGCCGGCGGTGAAAATGAGATCGCCCGCGCTGGCCCTGGCGGCGTAGGCGTACCCGGTGTCGGCGAAGAGCCGCGCGCTGCGGACAAGGTTCACGGCCATGACAGGAGTCTGCCACGGCCGTGGCGCCCTAAGAGCGGGCCGCGTCGTTCAGCGGTAGTCGTACTCGCCGCGGTCGAGCTGCACGACCCGGTCGCCGTATCCGTCCCCGTATCCGCGCTGGCCGACCAGCTCGCTGACCATCTTGCGCAGGTGCCGCACGCCGCTCATGCTCGCGATCACAACGCCAGCGACGGCCGCGAGGACCGAGGCGCCGAACAGCGCCAGGCCGACGATGACGTGTCCGAACAGCATCAAGATCACTCCGGCGACAAACGCCACCGGCACGGCCGCCACCAGGAGCACGGCGAGCACCACCGCGGCGATCACCATCTTCCCCGACCAGCCCATCGTCCGGTCCGAGTACCAAGCCGCCATGTCACGCACCCCTTTATCAATCCAGCTACTAATCAAGATATGTCGTGTATCGGCGGTACGCAACTGCGGCATACGATGCCCGCATGAAAACCACCGACGAGCCCATCTTCGTGGAGGACGTCGAGGGGTCCGCCCGCCCCGCGGCGTACTACCTGGCGGAGTCCCGCGATGGCCTGTACGTGCCTTACTTGCTGCGAACGCCCGCCGACGAGGGGCGATTCCCGTTCGTGTTCCTCGCCTACGGCAACGGCGGGGGCGGGATCGGCTGGCTGCGGGAGTGGACGCGCACGCGCTCGTCCATCATGGAGCGCCTCCTCGCGGCCGGCTACGCGTGCGGGTGGGGACGATACCGCACGGAGGTCGACCTCGGCTTCAACCGCGGCGGCCCGCTCATGGTCGACGCGCGCCAGGGCATGGAGGTCATGAACCGCTCGCCCCTGGAGTTCGAGGATGAGCTCGCCATCCTGCGGCACGTCGCCCGGCACCCGCAGGTGGACGCGGGCAACCTCGGGCACGTTGGCGTCAGCCACGCCGGGGAGATGCTGTTCAAGCTGGCCTCCCGGTACCCCGGAATCCTGCGGGCGGGCGTGGCCAGCGAGCCGGCGAATCACGAGTTCCTCGACCTGCGGATGAGCGACGCCGCGCCGGTCAACCCCGAGACGGGCCTGCGGGACATCGAGGAGATGCAGATGCGGGACCCTGCGTGGGTACGGTCACGCACCAACCTTCCGGTCGCCCGCGAGCGCATCGCGCCGATCGACGTCCCGATCCTCGTCATGGGCCGGGACGGCGACCACCTCCAGGGCATCTTCCGCCTCAGCTACGAGCTGCTGCGGGAAAGCGGTAAGGAGGCGTCGTGGGTGACTTGGGACCACCCGCTGCACGGCTACCTCTTCCCGGCGTCGTCCGACGGGGCCACCGCCAGCCCGGACCAGGTCCAGGAGGACGCGATCGAAGGCGTCATCGCCTTCCTCGACCGGCACATGAACCCGCGCCGGTAGCGACGACTATCCGGAGATCGCGGCCTTTACCAGCTCGGTGACCTTCTTCTCCACCACGGGGGTCCATTCCGTCAGGGCGTACGACACCGGCCAGATGTCGCCGTCGTCGAGGTGCGCGTCCTCCTGGAAGCCCAGGGTCGAGTAGCGGTACTTGAACTTGCCCGAGTCCTGGAAGAAGACGACGACCTTGCCGTCCGCGTTCGCGTAAGCGGGCATTCCGTACCAGGTCTTCGGCGTCAGCTCGGGGGCGGTCGCAGTCACCGTCACATGCACGCGCTCGGCGAGCGCACGATCCTCCGGTGCCATCCCGGCGATGGCGTCGAGGACCGCCTGCAGGCCGTCGGCCTTCTTGGCGCCCTTCTTCCCCTCGGCGCGCAACTCGGCGGCGCGCTTCTTCATCGCGGCACGCTCCTCGGCGCTGAAGCCTTCGGTCTGGGTCTGGGCATCCTTCGCGGGCATTGTCAGGCTTCCTTTCTTGACACTCTCTTGGCACTCAGGGGCTCGGTGTCGTCCCGGCCTCCCAGTGAAAAGGCTAGGCCCCGGCACCATCGCGGTGCTTCTCGATTCCTGCTCGAATGTTCGTATGCCGTTACGGCGGCTGCCGTTGCGTGGCTGCCGTGGCGGCGGGTTAGCCTCACAACAGCCGCTCGCTACGCAGGGCCAGGGAGGATGAGATGAGGGCTGCGGTGTTGCACGCCATCGGGGAGCCGCTGCGTGTCGAGGAAGTGCCCACCCCGCGTCCGGGGCCTGGGCAGGTGCTGGTCAAGGTCGCCGCCGCGGGAGTGTGTCACTCCGACTTGCATCAGCAGGACGGGAGCGTGCCGCCGCATCGCATCCCGCTGATCATGGGGCACGAGAACGCCGGGTGGGTCGCCGCGCTCGGGCAGGGCGCCGAAGGCCCGGCCGAGGGAGATCCGGTCGTGGTCTACGGCGGATGGGGCTGCGGGCATTGCCGCTTCTGCCTGGGCGGCCATGAGCAGCTGTGCGACGGCGCGCGCTGGGGAGGCCTGGGACCGGACGGCGGCTACGCCGACTACCTTCTGGTCCCGGCAACCCGCCACCTGCTGCCGGCCGGTCACCTGGACCTCGTCAAGGCGGCGGGCCTGACGGATGCGGGCCTGAGTTCGTACCGGGCGGTGAAGAAGGCCCTGCCGTACCTGCTCGCGGGCACCACGGCCGTGGTCATCGGGGCTGGCGGGCTGGGCCAGTACGGCGTCCAGTACCTCAAGCTGATGACGAGCGCCACCGTGATCGCGGTGGAGACCTCACCGGTCAGGCGGCAGCTCGCGATGAGCCTGGGCGCCGATCACGCCATCGACGGGTCCGCCGCCGGCTCGCTGGAGGAGATCCGCGAGCTCAGCGGCGGTGAGGGCCCGGCGGCGGTGCTCGACTTCGTGGGCATCGACGCCACGATGAGACTGGGCCTGGCCGCGCTGGCCCGGCAGGGGCTGTTCGTGCTGGTCGGCCTCGCCGGCGGCAGCGTGCCGATGGGGTTCTTCAGCCAGGCACCCGAGGTCGCCTTCACCACCAGCGTCTGGGGAAGCCGCAACGACCTGGCCGAGGTGATCGCCCTGGCGCAGCAAGGCAAGCTCACCGCGGCAACCGAAACCCACCGGCTTGACGACATCAACCAGGTCCTGGAACGCCTTGAGCTCGGCCTCGTCGAGGGACGCGCTGTCGTCGTACCCTGAACCTTCCTGCGCCGGTCCGCGTCAGGCCTGCCTGAAGCGGACCCGCAGGCCGCAGCGGCGCGCCATCCTGATGAACCACAGGACGGACAAGACAGTGCCCGCGGCAACACCGGCGATGGTCACCACGGTCGTGAACAAGAGAAAGACCGAGGCCGGCTCAACAGCGAGCACGATCGCCA
>NZ_JBARCR010000260.1:0-1564 GCF_049794275.1 Trebonia sp. | reverse complement strand
TCCGTGCAGGTGGCTGGCCAGGTTCCCGACCAGTACGTTAGCGAAGATCGCGCCGAAGATCGCCGTGCCGAACGACCCGCCGATCGAGCGGAAGAACGTGGCGCCTGAGGTCGCGACGCCCAGTTCGCTGTGCGGCACGCCGTTCTGCACGATGATGACGAGCACCTGCATGACGCCGCCGATGCCCATGCCAAGCACGAGCATGTAGAGCGCGTCCTGCCAGGTCGCCGAGTCGGGGCCCATCAGCGACAGCAGGTACAGGCCGAGGGTCGTGAGCGCAGTGCCGGCGATCGGGAAGAACCGGTACTTGCCGGTCCGCGAGATGATCTGGCCGGAGGCGATCGAGACCGTGAGCAGGCCGACCATCAGCGGCAGCAGGTACAGGCCGGAGATGGTGGGCGAGATGCCGCGGACGACCTGGAAGAACGCCGGCAGGTACGTGATCGCGCCGAACATCGCGAAGCCGACGATGAAGCCGACCACGCTGGTGACGGAGAAGGTGCGCAGCCTGAACAGGTGCAGCGGCAAGATCGGCTCCGCAGCGCGGCGCTCGACGAGCACGAACAGGCCGATCAGCACCACGCCGGCCACGCCCAGGATGTAGATAGGCGCGGACGCCCACGGGTAGGTCGTGCCGCCGAGGCTGGTCATCAGGATCAGGGAGGTAGCGGCCAGCGACAGCGTCGCCGTCCCGAGGTAGTCGATCGTGTGGTGCACCCGGCGCAGATGGCCGGGGACCTGGCTGGCGACCACGATCAGCGCGACTACGCCGATCGGCACGTTGATGTAGAAGATCCAGCGCCAGCTGAGGTTGTCCACGAAGACGCCGCCGAGCAGCGGGCCGATCACGCTGGCCACGCCGAAGACGGCGCCGAACAGCCCGACGTACTTGCCTCGTTCCCGCGGCGAGACCACGTCACCGACGATGGCCTGCGCGCCGACCATCAGGCCGCCACTGCCGAGCCCCTGCACCGCGCGGAAGGCGATCAGCATGAACATGGAGGTGCTGAGGCCGGACAGGATCGAGCCGATCAGGAAGATGACGATCGCCGCCTGGAAGAACACCTTGCGGCCGTACATGTCGCCGAGCTTGCCCCACAGCGGGGTGGACACCGTGGTGGCGAGCAGGTACGAGGTGATGACCCAGGCGATGTGCGAGCCGCCCTTGAGGTCGCCGACGATCGTCGGCAGCGCGGTGGACACGATCGTCTGGTCGAGCGCGGCGAGCAGCATGCCGCACATGAGCGCGCCGATAATAAGCAGGATGCGGCGGCGGCCGAGGTTTGGCATGGCCCCCTCGGCGGCGGCGTCCACCGGGGAAATCCGGGGCCCCTCAGCGGGCGCGGGAGTGGCTGATGCCATAAGTTGCTGTCCTTCCTGTCTGCTGTCGCACTCGCCGTTATCCGGCGCAAGTCGCTGTCTTCAGGGAACCCGGCCGCGCGCGCCTTGAAGGCCTGGTCAATACGCTGTCCGAGCGAGACGGCACCGCCGGCGCCCGCCCAGAACGTCAGGCACGCGCGGACGACGCTGACCGCGGCGGCGGCCAGGACCCCCGGATAAGGGT
>NZ_JBARCR010000259.1:0-2396 GCF_049794275.1 Trebonia sp. | reverse complement strand
CCTGGCTCACCGCCATCGCCGGCGCGGCACTCCTGCTGCTGATCTTCCACCTGGTCACCTCGCGGAGAAGCACCAGCAGCGGCCGGCGGACCAGCCGGCGGAGGAGCTGGGCGCACCGGTGACCAGGCTGATCCGTTAAGTGCCCGCTGCTGGCTGGCCGGCAAGCTCATCATGCAGCACTGCCGGCGGGACCTGCTGACTCGCCGCTTGCCGGGCCCGGCGGAGGGAAGCTCCCCGTGCTGCGCGGCGCTCACCCGGGGTGGTTCCACCCCAACTGCCCTCCGGCATGGCCTCAAGAGAGTGGGACAGGCAGTCCGCGCGGGCGGCGCAAAGGCAGCAGACCGCCTTCGCCGCTTCGACCTGCCGGGCAGCGGGGCCTGTTACCGCCGCGATGGGAAAGAACAGCTCGGGGTCCGCCTGCCGGCAGGCGGCGCATGACAGAGGTCGGGGCTGAATGCCTGCAATACTGGGGACATGTCCGCGCCTCCGGTAGCGCGCCTAAATTGGTCACCGGGATCTGGAGCGGTTCGGCAGTTCGATCATAAGACCAACCCGGGCGCTCCGGGCGATCCGGGATTGCCCTTCAGGGTAAATGAACGGCAACCAGTTCTGCCGGTGTCGAACCGGAAGCAGAGCCGGTGGCCAGGAGCGGTCCCCGCTGGTTCTGATCACGTTCCCTGCGGCACCGTGGGGAGCGCGTCTGCAAGCGTCGCGCAGATCGTGAGTCTGTGGTCCAGGCCGGTGATGCGCAGCAGTTTCAGGACCTGGGGGCGGGGAGCGGCCAGGCGGACGACGATACCGCGCGCTGTGGCGCGGCGTTGCGTGCCGATCAGCACGGCCAGCCCTGCGACATCGCAGAATGACACCCCGGACAGATCGATGATGAGCAGCCGCACGCCGGGGCCGAGCAGGCCGAGCAGGCGCTCCCGCAGCTCCGGTACGGTGGCGATGTCAAGTTCGCCCTCCAGGCTGGCAATGGTGCAGGCGGGCCGGCTGAGGACAGACAGGCTAGCCTGCGCCGCGACCCGGACGGGTTCCCTGGTGGCATCAACGGCGGTCATCAGGTCGCATCCGTAATGCGTGAGCGCTGGTCCACGTACCCAGCAAACGCCATCCGCGGCCATGGGGATACCGGCAATCCGGGCAAGCCTCATCACCAGGTCTGATCACACCTCGACGGCAAGCTGACGGCGTTCCCTTCGGCCCCCTCAGCCGCGCAGCGCGGTGATCGGCTGCGGTGATGATTCTTTCCCGGATCGGCCATTTCCTGCACGGCACGGCAGGAGTTGACTCGGAGACGAACGAGTACGAAGGCCGGCGTCTGCGCTCTGCGCGAGCCGATGACCTTCACCTTGGCAGCCGCGGCCGGTGGCTGATCCGCTGTCTCACGTGACACTGGAGCACGCGATATGAATATCCTCGCTGTTCAGCGCGGGGGCCCGCTGGCCATCGACATGAATCAGCCGGGCTTTTTCCTGCACTGACGCCCGCACCGCCCCGCCCCGGCGACAGCGCCGGCCGCAGCCTCGTTGCTCTAGACCCTGGCGACATAAGCCCCGAGCGGTGTGCTCGGAAGACCCCCGGGAGGACAAAGCGATGGAGAGAACAGCACCCGGCCTTCTTGCCGTGCCGCCTGGCCGCGCCTCAGCCGCAGGCGGGCTGTCTGTTGCCGCCGATCCTTCGACGGCTAGTTTTCGTGCACTGGCGCTGCAGGTGCGGGCGATGGGCCTGCTCGACCGCAGGCCAGGCTACTACCGGGTGAAGATCACCCTGACTATCTTCGCCTTCTTCGCTGGATGGGCCCTGTTCGTCATGGCCGGCAACTCGTGGGCGACCCTCGCCGTCGCCCCGTTGCTGGGGATGATGTTCACCCAGCTGGGCTTCATCGGCCATGATGCGGGGCACAACCAGGTTTTCGGCACGCGCCGGCGCAATCGCCTGCTCGGCCTCACCGTGGGGAACGTGCTCATCGGGCTGAGCTTTGGCTGGTGGGTCCCCAAGCACAACGCTCACCATGCGCATCCCAACGAGATGGGCCGCGACCCCGATATCGGCGAAGGAGTCGCCCTGGCCTCGTCTGACGCGCCGGGAAACGGGCGCGGCCCTCTCGCATCGTGGCTGGCACGCTGGCAGGCGCCGCTCTTCTTCCCCCTCATGCTGCTGCGAAGCAGCGGCATGCACGTACTCGGGATCCAGCGGCTTGTGCGGCGACGAGACCATGCTTCGGCGGTAGAAGCCTCTCTCCTCATGCTGCACGCCGCGTTGTACCTGACGGTGGTGCTGTGGGTGCTCTCGCCGCTCAAGGCACTGGCTTTCGTCGCCGTACAGCAGGCGGTCTTCTCGCTGTACCTGGGCATCAGTTTCGCGCCCAACCACAAGGGGATGCCGATCATCGA
>NZ_JBARCR010000258.1:0-6707 GCF_049794275.1 Trebonia sp. | reverse complement strand
CCGCCCGGCTCGTCACGCCGGTGCCGGCGCCCAGGTCCAGCACCCGGCGGCCGGCCACCTCCACCTGACCGACCAGCGCCTGTGCCAGTGGCAGGTACACCCGTTCCGCCCCGTCCGTCCACGCCGGGGCCGCGGAGTCGTACGCTTCCCGCAGCCTCGCGGTCAGCTCACCAGCAGCGGCGCCGCCTGGATCGACTTCGCCTCCCACCACGCCAGCTCCTCGTCGTACCCGCCCAGCGCCTTCTCCCAGCCGAACTGCACGAGCGCGCCGAGCAGGCACAGTGCGAGCTGGCGCTCCCACCACGGGCCGGTTTCGATGCCTTGTGCCTCAAGGGATTCCCGGTAGTACTCGATCGACGCCTCCTTGGACTGCGGCAGGCGGCGGCAGTTGATCGCCAGGTACCAGGCCAGGTCGGACAGCGCGGCGCCGCGGCCCGGCTGCTCCCAGTCGAGCAGGATGGTCCGCCCTGATTCGTCGGTGCCAAGGTTGTCCAGCTTCCAGTTGCTGTGCACCAACGTGTGCGGCGTGGCATCCAGCGCCGCCACCAGCGGACTTGGGTCGTACGCCAGCGGGGTGACTACGGCGGCGGCGGCGGGCGCTACGTCGGCCAGCAGCGGCCAGCCCTTGGCGACGAGGCTCGGCACCAGGTGTTCCGAGCCAATTGCCAGCTCTGCCTTCGCCAGCCACGGCGACAGTTCCAGGTAGCGGTGCATCGCCGGCACGACGTCGCATTCCCGGCCGCAGCCCCAGAACGCGGCGTGCAGCTCCGCCATGTGCCGCAGAAAGCGTGTGTGCTGACCTTCCGTGATGGCCGCATCGGTTGCCGGGACGAGCCAGGGCGACACGTCGCGCATGAGCAGCAGGCAGCCGCCGGACGGCCGGGGGCTGGCGGGGGCGTACCCGGCGACGGCGACGATCGGCTGGTTGATGCAGCCGGGCAGGCGGTCGAGGATGCCGCGCTGCCAGAGCACCAGCGGCGGCCCGGGCAGGCAGCCCGACGCGCGCAGCGTCCAGTCCCTGGCGAGATCCAGCCGCTTGAGCACGTACGGCTGGCCGTCGATCATCAGCCGTTCCATCTCGGCCCCGGACTTGCCCGGCGCGCCGTCCAGCGGCACCCGGTCGGTGGCGCGGGCGAGCAGCTCGGACAGGCCGACCCGCTGGTCAGCCTCGGCCCTCTGGTCGGCCTCACCCCAGGGGCCAGGTCCGCGGTCAGGCATCGGCGGCTTCCATCTCTGCGAGCAGCTTGGCCGGCCAGCGGCCGCCGCACAAGACGGTGTCGTTGACGATGCGGTCGTCGCGAACGGTGAGCAGGTGCATGTGATGAGCCGCGTGCGGCACGCCGTTCTCCTGCCAGCTCAACGTGTACTCGATCAGCTCTCCGACCCCAGCAACGGGGAACCGGTGCAGCTCGTCGAACTGCGCGGGGTCGGCGAACCACCGCGAGTACTCAGCGCGAATCGCGTCCGCGCCCGCCTTGTGCATCCGCCAGTTCGGCACCGTCGCGTCCAGGGTGGCGTCCGCGCTCCAGGCATCGCACCCGGGAATCGCCGCGCTCTCGATCGCCTGCAGGAACTTGTCAACCGCCGTGCTCGCCATCGTCGTCTCCTCGTCGTGAGTACTACGCCTGATGGCAAGCGTGCGCGCAGGACCTTGCAGCCAGTTTGCAGCTGCCCGAGAATGAGTCACCAGGGGAAGGACTGACGCGTGAGGAGGCACAAGATGGCCGGGCGCTCACTGAGGATCGCTGTCGCGGCGGCGTGTGCGGGACTGGTCCTGCCGTGGCTGGTGACGGCCTCTCCAGCCGGAGCTTCGCAGGCCGGAGCTTCGCAGGCCGGAGATTCGCCGGCGGGCGGGGGCGGCGGGTGCTCTGCCGGAGCTCATACCCTGGCATCGCCCGGTTCGCTGCTGTACCCGGAGACCGGCAACGGCGGCTATACCAGCCTGCACACGCTCGTGCACCTGGTCTACAACGCCACGACGAACAAGTTCCTGCCCGGCAACCGGGTGGCCCTCACCGAGCGGGCCACGCAGTGCCTGACCAGCTTCAGCCTCGACTTCGAGCGGACGTCCGCCAACACCAGTGCGGGCCCGGACATGACGGTCAGCTCGGTCAGCGTCAACGGTGTCCCGGCCCGGTTCAGCTTCGTACAGCCGACCTACCCGGGCGATCCGAACGGGCAGAACGACCCGAACCCCGCCGCCCACGAGGCGTCAGAGTCCAACCCGGTCGGCGGCCCGAATCACAACCCGCTGCCCCCGGCCTGCACGCCAGAGCTGCCGAACACCGACGCAGCGGCCGACTCGATGAACGGCACCCAGTGCCCGGCCAACAAGCTTGTGATTACGCCGCCGACACGGATCAGGGGCGGTGCCCCATTCACCGTCACGGTGAACTACACAGGCCGACCCGGCGTCCACAATGACGGGGACGGCACCACCGAGGGCTGGTTCCGCGCCTCCGATGGCGGCTTCGTGACCACCGAGCCGGTGGCCTCGGAAGACTGGATGCCGCTTAACGACTACCCGACGGCCAAGCCCAGCTACGACTTCTCCGACACGGTCACCGCGGGCCGGACCGTGGTCGCCAACGGGGAGCTGGTCTCGGTGCGGCACCATCCGGCTAGCCCGGAGTTCCCTGGCGGCTCGGTGACCTGGAACTGGCACGCCGGCATGCCGGTCGCCAGCTACCTGGTGGAAGACAGCGTCGGCAACTACAGCCTGACCTCGCGGGTGGTCAACGGCATCCGGTTCTACCAGGCGCAGGACCTGTCGATCAGCGCGGCGCAGCGCACGAAGAACCTGGCCATCATGGATATGCAGCCGGACATCACCGCGTTCGAGAGCCAGTTCAACGGGCCCTTCCCGTTCGCTTCTAACGGGATCATCATTGGCACCCCTGACGCCAGCTTCGACGAGGAAATGGAGGGCATGATCGCCTTTGCCGGCGGGCAGATCGACACCGACACCCTCTACCACGAGAACATGCACCAATGGTGGGGAGATAACGTCTCCGAGGGCGGCTACCGCATGACCTTCTACAAGGAAGGCCTGGCTACCCTGGCGGAGTTCTTCTACGCGGCGCGCCTCGCCGAGAACGCGGCCGGCGGCCCGTCCACGGCCAAGGGCCGGGCCGCCTTCCAGGCCAGCCTGGTGAAGCAGTTCAACCAGATCTACGGCAGCGGCACGGATTTCTGGACAACCGCGCCCTCGAACCCGATCCCCTACAGCCTGTTCGACACGTCAAACACCTACAACCGGCCAGGCGCCGCCTACATCGCGCTGCGCCAGATCCTCGGGCCGGCCAGATTCGACGCGGCGCTGCGGCAGCTCCAGCGCACGTACGGCGGGTCCAGCATCACCGAGCCTGAGCTCGAGGCCGTCTTCCACCGGTGGCTGCCCGTACACAGCAGCGCCTGCCAGCAGCGGCTGAGCCAGTTCTTCAAGCAGTGGTTCGACACCGCCTACCCGGCCGGCGGCGGGGCGAACCGGCCCACGATCACCGGTCCCGGCCTCGCCGGTTCCGGCTTCTACGCCGCTGGCGGGACGTGCGCGTAGTCAGCGGCCCGAGTCAGATCGGCAGTGGTACGGGAAGGCCAAGGACAGCCTTGACCCAGCCTTCAGCCTGCCAGTCGAACATGAGGCCACGATGGGCGGCGGCGGCATTGGTGTCGCGCCAGAACTGCTGCAGCGGCGAGTTCTCCGACAGTGCGCTGCCACCGGACTCCTCGTACAGCACGTTGACGGCGCGACGGGCCTGCTGGGCGCACCAGGCCGTATCGCGCTTCATCCGCATAGTGTCCGCCAGGGTGACCTCCTTGGCGGGCCGCTCGGCGAAGCTCTGCGCGTTGACCAGCATCAGCGCTCGGCTGGCATCGATGGTGGCAGCGGCCTGCGACAGCCGCCCCATCGTGATCGACATCCCCTCAGGCAGGTACGGGCTGTTGGTGCTGTCGGGGATCTCGATCTTGGAACCGAGACGCTGGTGGAACATCTCGATGAGGCCCTTGGCGGCGCCGATCGCCGGGACCGACATCGCCCCGGTGAAGTTGGCGTCCGTCGACCCGCCGTACATCGGGTGAGTGTTCACCTCGCGGCCGGGGCTGTCGCCGTTCAGAATGTCCAGCACCGGCACGGTCCGGTACTCGGGGATGAATACATCGTTCAGGACGATCGTCTTGGACCCCGTGCCGCGCAGGCCGATGGTGTGCCAGTCGTCGACAATCGCCAGGTCCTCCCGCGGCAGCAGCAGCCAGCGCAGATCCAGCCGCTCGCCGTCTTTGAACGTGGGCACCAGCGCAGTGAGCCAGTTGCAGTGGTCGACACCCGAAGAGAAGAAGCCGCGCCCGGTCCACCGGTAACCGCCCTCAACCTTCTCGACGTTTCCGGCTGTGGACACTACAGACGATGCCAGCGTGTTCGGGTTCTCCCACGTCTCGTCCATCGCCTGCTTCGGCCACAGTGCCTGTAGCCACATGTGCGCTGTCCACAGCATGTAGACCCAGCCGGCCGACGGGTCGGCCGAGGCGAGCTCTATGGTCACGTCGATCATCGTCTGGGTGCCGAGTTCCGAGCCGCCGTAGTGCTTAGGCTTCATGACCCCGAACAAGCCGGACTCCAGGATGTCGGCGACGGTCTCGTCCGGGAGCCGTCGCAGTTCTTGCCCCAGAGGCAGTCGCTCGCGCAGCCGTTCCCGCAAGGCCCGCGCCCGCTCGATCGCCTCGCTACGGCTTGCGATGACAGCCGGCCGCGAGCTCAGCGTGTAGACAGGTCGGGTGTCCATATGGCCTCACTTTGTCTCGTACTAGCGGGAACATGCTAATGATGACCGGTACGATCGGGTTGGCCAAGGAGGAGATATGCCGGACCGGATCCTGACCAGCCACGCGGGCAGCCTGCCACGACCTGAGGACCTGATCGCGCTCAACGAGCGGCGGGCGGAGGGGGATTTCTCCGACGAGCCGGCCTACCTGAGCAGGCTGCGCGCGGCGGTGGCGGACGTCGTCGCCCGGCAGCGCGACATCGGCATCGACCTGGTAAACGACGGCGAGTACGGGCACTCGATGGGCCAGCGGTATGACTACGGCACCTGGTGGACCTACGTGTTCGAGCGGCTGGCCAACATCGAGCTGACCGACCTGACCATCTCGGAGATACCGCAGGCGAAGGCCAAGCCGGGCGAGATCAGGCTCGCGTCGTTCGGCGAGCGCCGTGACTGGCAGGCGTTCCTGGACGCGTATCTGGATCCGACCGCAGGCGTGGGGCTGCCGAACCGGGCAGCGATCGCGCCGGTCTGCCGCGGGCCGATCTCTTACCAGGGGCAGGACGACGTACAGCGGGACATCGCCGACATGAAGGCGGCGATGGCCGCCGCGGGGGTCTCCGACGGCTTCCTGAACTCGGTGGCGCCGGGCAGCTGCGCGCGGTTCGGCAACGACTTCTACGCCGACGACGAGGAGATGATGTACGCCTGCGCGGACGCGATGCGCGAGGAGTACACCGCGATCATCGACGCGGGCCTGGTGTTGCAGCTCGACGACCCGGCGATCGCCGAGAACTGGGACCAGATCAACCCGGCGCCCAGCGTCGAGGACTACCGGCGGTTCACCAGGAAGCGTGTCGAGGCGCTCAACTACGCGATCCGCGACCTGCCCGCGGAGCGGATCCGCTTCCACTTGTGCTGGGGCAGCTGGCACGGTCCGCACATCACCGACATCCCGATGGCCGACATCGTCGACGTCATGCTGGAGATCAACGCGGGCGCCTACTCGTTCGAGGCCGCCAACGTACGGCATGAGCACGAGTGGAAGATCTGGCGGGACGTGAAGCTGCCCGCGGGCAAGGTCATCCTGCCCGGCGTGGTCAGCCACTCCACCAACGTCATCGAGCACCCGGAACTCGTCGCGGACCGGATCGCCAGGTACGCCGAGGCGGTCGGCCGGGAGAACGTCGTCGCGTCCACCGACTGCGGCCTCGGCGGCCGCGTCCATCCGCAGATCGCGTGGGCGAAGCTCGACACTCTGGTCAAGGGCGCCGAGCTGGCAAGCCAGCGGCTCTGGGGCTAGCGCCGCAGACGCGACGCGGGGCCGACCCGTCGGGCCGGCCCCGCGTACGGCGCTCAGCTAGCTGGACGACTGCTGCTGGACGCCGGAGACCGTACCCTGCGCGGTCTGCAACGCCGAGTTCACCGAGGCGGTGCCAGTGATCGCGGACTGGATAGCGGTCCAGATCGCCTGCGAGACCTTCGGGTAGTTGGCCCCGTACTCGATCGTGCGGGCCCGTGCCGTCTGGGTCTCCTGCGCGAACACGGTGTACTGCGGTCCGCTCTGGAGGTACTGCTGGATGACGGCGGTCTTGCTCGGCAGGTAGTACATGTGGGACGCCATGTACGCCATGGCGGTCGGCTGCTGCATGCCCTGCACCCACTCCCAGGCGGCCTGCTGCTGCGCGGACGAGCCGCCCGCGCCGATGTCCAGGGTCTCGCCGCCCAGCGGGGTGGTCAGCTTGTCCCCCGCGGAGTTGAGCGGGATCGGCACGATGCCGTACTGCTGGTTGTACTTCCATCCGGCCGTGTTCAGCTCGGGGAAGATCCACGGGCCGTTTATCATCATGGCGGCCTTGCCGTGCAGGAACTGCTGGGTGAGGTCGGGGTCCTGGCCCCAGGTGAGCACGGACTTGGACGCCGATCCGTCCTTGACCATGTTGACCC
>NZ_JBARCR010000257.1:0-3834 GCF_049794275.1 Trebonia sp. | reverse complement strand
CTGGCTGCGCTGGTCAAAGCCCGGCCCAGAAGGATGCAGTTCGCCTGCGCTTGGATGGTTGATGACTTTCCGCGGACCGAGTTCTTACGAAGTCGGCGTGCGCTGTGTCGGCGGAACGCGAATACTGACCTGGGCGCGGCAACCGAATTTTGACCACCTTCCCCTAGATCCTGGCTATCGCCCACCAGCTCACCGGCGGACAGAATGCTGTTGTCGAACCGGGGATGGCGCAGATCCAGTTCCCGGTGAGCGTGAACACCAGTAGGCCTGCGGCACGGCCCGCCGCTAGGGTTGCGCAAGCATGAAATCTGCGTTAACGGTTGATGAACGCTAGATGACGGAAGACTGTCAGGATAGTAAGGCTCTGGTGTGCGGCCTGGTCGAGGTCGCCACGTCGGCAGAACGTCGTTGATGCCACGTTTATCCGGGAGTACGTTGAGGAGAATGAAGCGGGAGGTCATCGACGGGTTTCAGGCGGTCTCTGGCAGGAATCACCTGACTGCTCCCGGACTCGCCTTCGCGCTAATTGAGTCAAAGTTTCACCCGCCCGGGGTCCGGCCGGGAATCGTGGTCCGGACCGCCCTGGTCGAGCGGTTGGCCGCTACCCGGGTGCCGGTGATCACTGTGGCCGCCCCACCCGGTTACGGTAAGACCACCCTTATGTCGCAATGGGCTGAACGGATCGGATCGCGCGCGGCATGGCTGTCCTGCGACGACGGAGACAACGATCCGGTTGTGCTGCTGAGTGCCCTGGCAGTTGCGCTGGACCGGATCGGGCGCGTCGACCCGTCGATATTCTCGGCGCTGGCCTCGGCCGGGGCCGACATCACTGTCGTCCCCAGGTTTGTGTCCGCTGTCGCCTCGGTGCAGCCGCCTGTGACTGTGCTGCTCGACCAGGCTGAGGCTGTGACGAACAGGCAGTGCCTGAACACGATCGCCGAGTTCGCCCTGCGCCTGCCGCCTGGCTGGCAGCTCGGGCTGGCGTCGCGCACCGTGGTACCTCTGCCGACGGCGCGGTTGCGCGCTCAAGGCGGGATACTTGAGGTCACCGCTGACGACCTGTCGATGGGACCACGGGAGGCGGACTCCTTGCTGAAGGGGGCAGGAGTCGAGGCTGACGAGGCGAGCGTTCGTGATCTCCTGCAGCGGACCGAAGGCTGGCCAGCCGGGCTGTATATCGCCGCGCTAGCCATCAAGTCCGGCAGCCGGAACAGCGATGTCGGTTTCACATTCACCGGCGACGATGTCTACATGGGCGACTACCTGCGCTCCGAGCTTCTCGACCGGATCTCAGGCGCGGAAGCGTCATTCCTCATCCGCACTTCGGTCCTGGACCGGATGTGCGGATCACTCTGTGACGCGATCTTGGAGGAGACCGGATCCACGGCTGTCCTGGAGCAGATGGAAGCCAGGAACCTGCTAGTGATCCCGCTCGACCGCCACCGGGAGTGGTACCGGTACCACCACCTGCTCCGGGATCTCATGCGGGCAGAACTCCGGCGCCGAGAGCCCGATCTGATCCAGGATCTGAATTTCCGGGCGGCAGCGTGGTTCGAGGCGAACGCCATGCCGGAGGCGGCGATCGACCATGCGCAGGCGGCAGGAGACTACGACCGGGTGGCCCGGCTGATTCTGGAACTCCAGCAGCCCGTCTGGGCCAGCGGGCGCGTCGAGACGGTGCTGCGCTGGATGGACTGGCTCAGGGATATCCCGTCAGCCGAGTACTACGGGGCGATCGCCGTGCACGGCTCCTTGATCTTCGCGCTCTTGGGCCAGCCCGCCGAGGCCGAGCGCTGGGCGGCCGCCGCGGAGCGTGCGTCCCCGGGTGGGGTCCTTCCAGACGGCAGCACCATGGAGGCCACGCTCGCGTACCTGCGCGCGATCTTGTGCCGTACGGGCATCGGCGAGATGCGGCGCGACGCGCGGATCGCCTGGGAGGGGCTGAGCCCTGCCAGCCCGTACCGGGCGACCATGCTGTACACGGAGGGCATCTCCTACCTGCTGGAGGGTGACCTGGCCCGAGCCGAGCCCATTCTCGCCCGGGCACTAGATCTGGCGACCCAAGCCGGTAGCTTGCCCCTTGCCGGTATGATCCTCGCCGAGCAGTGCGGCGTGGCCGCCGAACGCGATGACTGGCCCGAGGTCACGACGCTCGCGCGACGAGCAGCCACAATCGTGGAGACCGGGCATTTCGGCGACTACTGGACTAGCGCCCTGGTATATGCGTGGGCGAGCCGCGCCTCGGCGTACCAGGGCGATGTTGGCCAGGCGCGGTTCTACCTCGGACGGGCGTCCCGGCTCAGGCCCCTGCTGACCTACGCCCTGCCCGTCGTGTCAGTCCAGGCACTTCTGGAGATGACCCGCTCGTACATCACGCTCGCCGACCCCGAGGGTGCCGCGGCGGTTCTGGCCCAAGTCCATGACATCCTCCAGCAACGACCGGACCTCGGTGTCCTACCGGAGCTGGCTGGCCAGCTGCAGGCTAGTCTCGCCACGGCCAACGCGCGCGCCGTCAGCGCCTCGTCGCTTACAGCGGCCGAACTGCGGCTCTTGCCACTGTTGGCCACGCACCTGTCGTACCAGGAAATCGGCGAACGGCTATTTGTCTCCAAGAACACGGTCAAGACACAGGCGTACTCCGCCTACCGGAAGCTCCGGGTCTCATCGCGCAGCGAGGCGGTCGTCCGCACACGCGAGCTCGGTCTAGACGCCGTCTAGCCTTGAAGGGTGCCCCTCAAATGCCTCTCGGCCTGGCCAGCGGACCTGACTGTCAACCCTGACCGCCAGAAAGCCCGGGCCGCGGGCTAGTCCAGAGTGGTTACAGGGTCACGCCGGTCAGCGTGGCGCAATAGCTGAGCAGTCGGTCCTGAATCTTGAGATCGCGGGCGGCGGGGTGTGCCGTGCGGGGCTTCTGGTGATAGAAGTAGCCGCCCGTCGTCGTTGCGTCCGGATCCGGGCTGACGGCTAGCCACGCCTGGGTCACCGGGGCCAAAGACATGTCATCGGGTGCGCCGGGACCGCCCATTCTGGTAGGCACCCAGCCGGGCTCAAGCGCGTTCGACAGGACTCCGGTCCACAGCCGCGCGACGGCGAACGCGAGCACGACGTCGAACAGCTTGCTGTCGGAGTATGCCTGCGAGCCGTTCCAGCGACGGCTTTCCCACTGCGGATCGGTCAGGCCCGGATCCCCGCCGCGATGCATGCCCGAGCTGAGGTACACCAGCCGGCCAGGCCGCTCGATCAGGCCGGTCAGCAGGTACGGGGCGAGCACGTTGATCGCGAAGACGTGCTCCAAACCGTCATCGGTGCTGATGCGCCGCGGCTCCCGGTAACCGACCCCGGCATTGTGAATGACCGCGTCGTAAGAGCCGCCCGCGTTAGCCTGCTCGGCGACCTGCCGCATGCCAGCGATGCTGGACAGGTCGCCGACGACGACAGCCCTGGCCGCGGGCAGCGCCGCACGTGCGTCCTCGGCCCTGGCTGCACTGCGGGCATGCAGCGTGACCGAGTGTCCGCCGTCTGCTAGCAGCTTGGCCGCCATCAGTCCCAGGCCCTCGGTTGAGCCGGTGATGAGCACGCGTGACATCAGCAATTCCCTTCGAGTAGAAGCGGCAGCCGCAGGACTGGCAGCGCCAGCCTGGAAGGGGTTGCGAATCCGCGGCGGACATTACCACGGTCATTGATGGCCGATCTCCCGCGGTCGTGCACCCAAGGTTCCAGGGCCGCGGGACCCGGCAGCGAGGAATGCGGTTCCGAAGAACAACTCGGTCCAGGACAGATCGGACAGTTCTTCCTGCATGGCTGCGCGAATCGCCTCCCACGGACGGCGCGCGA
>NZ_JBARCR010000256.1:0-2891 GCF_049794275.1 Trebonia sp. | reverse complement strand
CTCCCGGGAGGAAGGCGTCGCGGCGGCGCGGGCTGGCCGCTTCGCGGCCGGCGA
Organism: Trebonia sp.; assembly: GCF_049794275.1. Classification (NCBI taxonomy): domain Bacteria; kingdom Bacillati; phylum Actinomycetota; class Actinomycetes; order Streptosporangiales; family Treboniaceae; genus Trebonia; species Trebonia sp. Next base: position 2,837 of record NZ_JBARCR010000256.1, on the reverse strand, counting down.
CGTCGTGGTGCTCAGCGGGCTCGGGCTGCGCGGCTCCCCCGGCATGGGCCTGACGTCGGCGCTGATGTTCGCGATCGACGGGGCCGGGCTGTCCGCATCGGTCGCGGTGATCACCGACGGGCAGATGTCCGGGCTCGTCAACGGCGGCCTTGTGGTGGCCGAGGTGGCCCCCGAGGGCGCGGCGGGCGGCCCGCTCGGCGTGGTCCGCGACGGTGACATGCTCTCCATCGACGTCAACGCCAGGAGAATCGACCTCGAGGTCGACGCGGACGAGCTGGGCCGGCGGCGGGCCGAGTTGCCGCCGCTGGCGGCGCCGGCCGGGTGCGGCTGGCTGTCGGTCTACGCGCGGACCGTCACGCCGCTCGGCCGCGGCGCGACGCTAGGGGGGAATGGGGGGACTAGTCCCCCCATACGCGCGGGGATCGCGGGCACGGTTGTCAACCACTGAACAGTCATGAAAGGGCGGGAGCCACGTGCGGGCCGTTCTGTATATCGATAAAGAAGAGGGGACGGCCGTCAGCGACGTGCCGGACCCTAGCCCGGGACCCGATGATGTCGTCGTCTCCGTAGACGCGTGCGGGCTGTGCGGCTCGGACGTGCACTCCGTGCAGAACGGGCAGTGCGCGCCGGGGCAGATCCTCGGGCACGAGTTCAGCGGGCGGATCGTGGCGCTCGGCGCCGGCGTGACCGGCTGGTCCGAGGGGCAGGCGGTGGCCGCCTCCCCGCTCGGGTCGTGCGGCAAGTGCCGGATCTGCGCGCGCGGGCTGGCGTTCCGCTGCCCCGTCGCGCCCAACATCGGGATTAACGCCCAGGGCGCGTACGCGCAGTACGTCGCGGTTCCGGCGAGGCAGCTGGTGGCACTGCCGCCGGAGCTGCCGCTGGAGCTGGGGTCGCACGCCGAGCCGCTGTCGGTCGGGTCGCAGGCGGTCAAGCTGTCGGGCGCCGGGCCTGGCGACCCAGTGCTCGTCTACGGAGTTGGGCCGATTGGGCTGTACTCGATCATGGCGCTGCGGCTAGCCGGGGCCGGGCCGATCGTCGCGGCCGGGCGGTCGGCAGGGCGGCGGCAGGCGGCCGCCGACGTCGGGGCCGACGTGGTGATCGACACCAGGGAAATCTCGGTCGAGGAGTACGCCACGCAGTCGGGCACGCGGTTCGCGGCGGTGCTCGAGTGCTCCGCCGCGCCCGGCGCGTTCACCGAAGCGCTCGCGGTGCTCGAGCCTGGCGGCACCTGCGTCGAGGTGGCGCTGACGCCCGAGGTGGCGTCGCTGCCGCTGTTCGGGATGCTGAGCGAGGGACTGCACATCGCCGGCGCCTGCGCGTTCTCCGACGACACCTACCGCGAGTCAGTAGCGCACATCGCGGCCGGGCGGGTCCCGGTGGAACGGCTCGTGTCGGAGCGAGTGACGCTGGATGACACGCCGTCCGCCCTGAAACGGCTGCAGACGCCAGGCTCGCTGGTGCGAATCGTGTCCCGGCCCTGGGGCTAACAAGCAAAGGAGCTTTGTGCATGGAAGAGTTCGCGGGTAAGACCGCCGTCATCACCGGGGCGGGCAGCGGCATGGGCAAGGCCTTCGCGACGCGCTGGGGCGCGGAGGGAATGAACATAGTGATCGGCGACATCCAGCAGGACGCGCTGGATGCCACGGTCGCGGAGCTGTCGGCGGCCGGGGTTCCCGTGCTCGGGCTGCGCACCGACGTGTCGAAGCTGCCCGATATCGAGGCGCTGGCCGACGCGGCCGAGGAGCGGTTCGGGAAGATCCACCTCGTGCACAACAACGCCGGCGTCGAGGGTTACCTGGACGGGCCGATCTGGGCGGCCACCGCCAAGGACTGGGACTGGACGCTGTCGGTCAACCTGATGTCGGTGATCTACGGCATCAGGACGTTCGTGCCGCGGATGCTCGCGCACGGCGAGGACGGGCACGTGGTCAACACCTGCTCGATGACCTCGGTGATCGCGGCAGGCAACATGTACGGGATCTGCAAGCACGCGATCCTCGCCATGACCGAGGTGCTCGCCGCGGACCTGGAAGCGGCGGGCGCCAACGTCGCGGCGACCGGGATCTGCCCGGGAATCATCGCGACCAACCTGTTCCACGGGTCACGGAACCGGCCGGCCGCGCTGGCCAACTCCGGCGGCATGTCGTCGTCAGGCGCGTCGCTGCGCGACCACATGCACTCCGTGCTGTCCAAGGGCATGCCGCCGTCCGAGGTCGCGGACAAGGTAGTCACCGCGGTGCGGGAGAAGAAGCTGTACCTGCTCACCGACCACGAGTGGGACAGCAGGATCGTCGCCAGGCACGAGGCCATCATGGCCGGGGCAGTCGGCCCGGCCGCAACAGGGATCCTAGACGCGGAGGGTGTCCGATGAGCGTGCGGTACGGGCTGGATGGACAGGTCGCGGTCATCACCGGTGCGGCCAACGGATTCGGGCTGGCGGTCGCGCAGCGGCTGGCGGACGAGGGCGCTCGCCTGGTGCTGGTCGACAGGGACGCCGACGGGCTGCGGGCGGCCGCGGAGAAGCTCGGCGGGCTGGCGGTCGTCGCCGACGTCTCGCAGGAGTCCGAGGTGGACGGGTACGTGCAGGAGGCGGTCAACGCGCACGGGCGGATCGACCTGTTCTTCAACAACGCGGGCATCGAGGGCCGGATGGCGCCGATGACCGAGCTGTCGGTCGAGGACTTCGACCGGGTCTGGCGGGTCAACGGGCGCGGCGTGTTCATGGGGCTGCGCGCGGTGCTGAAGGTCATGAAGCCGCAGGGATCCGGCGTGATCGTGAACACCGCGTCGATGGCGGCGATCAAGGGCGCGGCGACGTTCTCCCCGTACATCGCCTC
>NZ_JBARCR010000255.1:0-2627 GCF_049794275.1 Trebonia sp. | reverse complement strand
CTGCGAGTGGAGGCGCTGAACCACGCCCTGCGGGGCATTCCGCCAGAGCGGGTCAGGCTGCACGTTTGCTGGGGCAGCGGCCACCCCGAACTGGTCGCCCAGCGCCTGCTCCGGTTCGCGAAGCTGGTCGGCGCGGAGAACCTGATCGCCGGCACCGACTGTGGCCTCGGCAACCGGGTTGGCCACCCGGAGATCGTCTGGGCGAAACTCGAGGATCTATCCGAGGGCGCCCGGATCGCCTCCCGCGCCCTGTTCAGGCACTCACGATGAGTGACGCGCGCCGACGGGTCACGCAGAGGCCGCGCAGGGCGATCAGGCCCGCTCCCCGCGGCATCGACACCTCCTGGCGGAAGTTCCTGCGCACCTAGGCGCAGGGCCTGCTGGCATGCGACTTCTTCACCGTGGACACGATCTTCCTCAGGCCGCTGTACGTGCTGTTCGTCATGGAGATAGCGACCCGGCGGGTGCGCATCCTCGGGGTCACCCAGTATCCGGACGGGGCATGGACGGCCCAGCAGGCGCAACCTGACCATAGATCTCGCCGGGCGGGTCAGCCAGATTCAGCACCGGCTGTCCGAGGGGCCGAGACGTTCTGGCTAGGCTCTGGGATAGGTGGTCGTTCGCACGGTTGGAGGGGTGATGATCCGGGTCCTTGTCGCGGAGGACATGCGGATTCTGCGGGACACGCTGGTCTCCGTGCTGAACCTGGAAGAGGACATCAAGGTGGTCGCCCAGGTGGCGGCCGGCCCTGCCATCGTGCCCGCGGCGCTGGCGGAGCGTCCCGACGTCGCGATGCTCGACATCGACCTGCCGGGGCTCGACGGCCTCACCGCCGCGGCGGAGCTGCATGAACGGATGCCCGCGTGCCGGGTGGTGATCCTGACCGTGCTTGGGCACCCCGGGCAGCTGCGCGCGGCGCTTGCCGCGCACGTGTCGGGCTTCATGGTCAAGGATGCCCCGTCGGACCAGCTGATCGACGTGCTGCGCAGGGTCGCGGCAGGGGAGCGGGTGATCGACCCGAAGCTGGCCCTGGCGACGCTGGAGATGAAGGAAAACCCGCTGTCGGAGCGCGAGGCCGATGTCCTGCGGCGGTTCGCGGCTGGCGTGGACCTGCCCGAGATCGCGGCGGAACTCTTCCTGTCCTACGGGACCGTGCGGAACTACCTGGCATCAGCGGTTACCAAGCTCGGCGGTCGCAACCGGATAGACGCGGTCCGGGTCGCCACGAAGGCTGGCTGGCTCTAACCGAGCCGCTGGCCGACCACGGGCTGGCCGACCACGGGCGGGGCGCTAGTGGGCAGCGGGAGCTCGACGGCCAGGCTGAAGGTGCCGCCTTCCCGCCTGGCGGCCAGCTGCCCGCCTGCGGCCTCGAGGCGGGCTGCGAGGTTGCCGAGGCCGCTGCCAGTACGCCCGGCCTCGGCCAGCGGCGCGCTGCCGGCCTCGTTGCTGCCGTCGTTACTGACCTGAAATCGCAGCTGCCCGGCACTGCCGGTGGTCAGCTCGAGCGTGCAGTAGCTTGCGCTGCTGTGCTTGAGGATGTTCGTGACGGCTTCCCGCAGCACGGGAACCAGGACCGAGGCCGCCTCCGGCGGCGGGTTCGCGCCGATGTGCGCGCGAACGTCGATGCCGGCGGACGCCAGGACGTCACGAGCCGCCGCGAGCTCGGCGTGAAGCGGCAGTTCCCTGGCCTCGCCGGCCACCAGGCGCACGTCGGCCCTGGCGGTGGCGCAGATCCTGGCGAGTTCGGCGATCTCGTCGCCCGCCCTGGCGTCGTCGCGGCCGATGAGCTTGCCGATCAAGTCGGCCTTCATCGCGATCGCGGACAGGCCGAGGCCGAGGAGATCATGGGTATCGCGCGCCATCCGTAGCCGTTCGCCGGCCACCGCCTTGCGGGCCAGTTCGCCGCGCAGGTTTTCCAGCCGCACGGCCAGCCACGCGAACCGGGTCAGCCCGTACACCAGCAGGCCGAGCGCTGCGCTCTCCACGGTAAGGAACAGCATCCCGCCCAGCGACTCCAGGGTTGTCAGCTCTGGCGGGGGCTTCACTGTCCACAGCACGGGAATGCTGGCGATCACTGCGGCGAACGCGACCCGGCCGGAGGCGGCGGGGAGCAGCAGCAGCGCCGACCCGGCAAGAAACCCGCACATGGTCAGCGAGTGCCAGCCGGTTACCGGGACCAGCGCGTACGTGAGGACGGCCTGCAGGGGGAGGGTGACGGACCAGCCGCGCGGCCGGGTGACGCCACGTGACGGCCACGAGTGGCGCAGCTGCAGGATGACGACCGCGACCGCGACCGCGACGGTCCAGGCGACGACCAGGGCGCTGTAGCCGCCCGGCACGCCGAGGTCGTTCACCGCGACGAAGGCCACGTACAGGACCGCGAGACCGCACAGTGTCACCACGAGGACGGCCCGCGCGAGCCGGGGAGCCAGCAGTTCCCCCGGTTCGGCGGGAGCGGCCTCCGGCCATGGCACGTCCCGGTACCGTGCCGCCACTTCCCGCACCTCGCCGAGTGCCTCGCGGGCTGTTACCGCTGTCGCCGTGATGTGTTCGCGGGCCAGCGACGGGTTGCCGGCGATCGCCTGCAGGGCGTCCTCACGTACGCGCTGGTCCCGGTAACCGGCTGG
>NZ_JBARCR010000254.1:0-6582 GCF_049794275.1 Trebonia sp. | reverse complement strand
TCAGCCGTAGACGTGCTGGGCCTGGGTGATGGCGGCGCCATCGGCGGCGGGGATCCCGCTCAGCGGTATGAAGGGGAACACCTTGATGGCGGTCAGCTTCGGCATGCCGGCCGGGCCCGCGTCGGCGAGCACCGTCGAGTATTCCCCTTCCGAGGCGATAGCCGCCGCAGCCTGCGGGGTGTACATCCAGTCCTCGTACAGCTGCGCCGCCAGCGGGTTAGGAGCGCCCTTCACGATGCCCCCGTACAGGGTCACCGTGTAGTTGTCGGCATTGAGCAGGTAGAACTTGACCGGGGCGCCGCTGGCCTTGGCCACCAGATAGAACGCGTAGGGCACGCCGATCCCGAGGCTCTTTGCGCCCTGGGCGACGGCGGTCAGCGGGCCGGTGATGTCGCTGGACGGGGACAGCTGCGGGTTCTGCGTCTTCAGGCCGGTCATCATCCCAGAGTCGCCAGGCACCAGGGCGAGGTGAGCGAAGATGTCGTCCATCTCGCCGATGGCCGTCGGGTCGTACATGACCAGCTTGTTCTTCCACTGCGAGTTCAGGAGGCCGGTCCACGTGGTCGGGACCTGGCTGGCCTGGACCGAGCTGGTGTTGTACAGCATGCCGGATAGTCCCACGGTGAAGCCGAAGAAGTTGTTGCCCGGGCCGTAGCTCTCGGCGGCCAGCTGCGACGCCGGCGGCAGGGTTGACGGCTTGAACGGCGCGAACCAGCCGCTCTTGATGTAGGCCAGCATGTCCGTGCTGCCGGTGTAGGCGATGTCGGCGACGTGCTTGCCGCTCGACATCTCGGCGGCGAGCTTGGCGGTCATCGGCGGCCCCACCACTGGGACCCCGGTCACCGTGATGTCAGGGAACGACTTCTTGAATGCGGTGTACAGCGCCATGTCGTTCCCGGCGCTCGGGCCGTAGATCACAACGCTCTTCTGTCCGGCGGCGACCGCCTTGTTGTAGAGCGCCTCCATGGCGCTGGAGTTGGCGGCTCCGCCTAGCTGGGTCTGCAGGCTCGACGTGGACGAGCCCGTCGAGCTGGAGGGCGTCGAACTCGAGGACGTCGATGACGAGGGTGAGCTGCTGCACCCGGCGACAAGCCCGGCCATCATGGCCAGCGCCGAACCGGCGGTAACTATCTGTCTCGGCTTCATGGTCTTGCTACCTTTCTGCATCAGAGTGAAGCGGCATGCATGATGTCGACGACTCGCCGACTCGTATCGCGTCGGCCAGCGGGGATGCGAGATCATCCTGCTGCCTGTCCTTGCGCCGGCAGGAGTGCTCGCGCTCATGTGGCCCCTCGGAGTGGGACAGACTCGACGGTCTGCTCGGCGGCCTGGGGTGCCCGTTCCGCGTTGTCGTCGTCAACGAGAACGGCGGCATCGACGGGGAAGCGCACCCACGCGTCGCTGCCGGCCTCCAGCATGCTCCCGGCGGCCCCCGCCTCGGGCGCGCGTACCACGACCTGTGCGCCGGCCGCCTCGACGAGGTACTCAACGCGCCCGCCCGCGTAGGTGCGGGAGCGGATCACGCCGGGAATCGCGGCGGCCGGCGCCTCGCCCGGCGAGCCCGGCGAGCCGATCTCGAGCTCGTCGGCCCTGGCCGCCAGCACGACCTCGGTGCCGGGCGCGCGAGTGATGCCCTTGGACGTCCACACCGGGCCGGCTCCCGACGTGAGCTTCACTGCGGTCGAGCCGTCGCGTGCCTCGCTGACCGTGGCGGTCAGCAGGTTCTCGAAGCCGATGAAATCGGCGACGAACCGGGTAGCGGGCTTGGTGTAGATCTCTTTCGGCGTCCCGACCTGCTGGATCTTCCCGCCCCGGATGACCACCACCCGGTCGGAGAGAGTGATGGCCTCCTCCTGGTCGTGGGTGACGTAGATGGACGTCCCGCCGGATCTGTCGTGCGCGTCGCGGATCTCCCTGCGCATCGAGCGCCGCAGCTTGGCGTCGAGGTTGGACAGCGGCTCGTCGAACAGCAGCACGGCAGGCCGGGCGACCATCGCGCGCGCCAGCGCTACCCGCTGCTGCTGGCCCCCGGACAGCTCGGTGACCGGCCGGTGGGCGTAGCTGTCCATGCCGACCATCGCGAGAATCTCCATGACCGCCCGCTGCCGTTCCCGGCGGTCGCGCCGCCGCACCCGCAGCGGATAGGCGACGTTGCCGAACACCGTCATGTGCGGCCACAGGGCGTAGCTCTGGAAGACCATCCCGATGTCGCGGCGGTTCGGCGGCAGGAACACCCGGCGCTCGGGGCAGGCGACGAGGCGCTCGCCGATGCGGATCTCGCCCCGCTCGGCGCGCTCGAGCCCGGCGATGCAGCGTAGCGTGGTCGTCTTCCCGCAGCCGCTCGGCCCGAGCAGAGTCACCAGCTCGCCCTGGTTGGCGCGCAGGCTGAAATCGTCCAGGACGGTCACGTCTGCGTAGGACTTCCGCAGTCCCGCGAGCTCGACCGCAGACATCAGCGGCTCCTTCCCGGTAGGCCGGCCGGCAGCCGGAGCGCGGGAAGGGCAGGTGACCTGCCTGCCGCCCGGAGCCGGAGCACGAACCGCATCACCGCCGCCAGCACCAGGACCGCCGCGACGATGCCGATCAGCAGGCAGAACGTCGCCGCCGCCTGCGACAGCGACCCGTCGTTGAACTGGTTGTACGCCAGCAGCGGGACCGTCTGGTTGTTGGGGGAGGCGAGCAGGATCGGGATGTCGAGGTTGCCGGAGGCCACGATCCCGGTGATGAACCACGCCACGACGAAGGCGGGCAGGATCAGGCGCAGCAGGATGCCGGTGGTAGCCCGGAAGCCCGAGGCGCCGGCGGTACGCGCCGCCTCCTCGAGCTCGCGAGAGATCTGCCCGATCGGGCCGGTGACCGCCCGGCTGGCGATCGGCGTGGTCCCGACGATCAGTGCCAGCAGCACGATCCACTGCGTGGCGTACAGCGACCGCAGCCCGGGGACTGACAGGTACGCCCAGATCAGGCCGAGGCTGAGGGTGATCCCGGGGACGGCCCACAAGACCCAGATCGACAGGTCGGGGAGCCGCCGCAGCCGGGATGTGGACCGCTGGGCAGTGAGCGCGACCCAGACGCCCAGCGCGGCCGCGCTGAACCCGGCGACGACGGCGACCAGCAGCGTCGTCTCGAATGCCGAGCTCGTGCCGGGGGCGTGCAGCACCGTGGAGTAGTTGTTCAGCGACAGGTGCGAGTAGACACCGAAGTAGGACTCGAGCGAGCCGAGGACGAACTGGCCGAGCGGGAGCACCAGGGCCAGCAGCCCGTAGATCACGATCACGGCCGTGCCGAGCCACTTCCACCGGCCGATGTCGAGGCGCTCCCGTCGGCTGCTCTTGCCGGTCACCGTCGTGAAGCTGCGCCGCCCGAGCAGCCGAGTCTGGAGCGCGACCAGGATCAGGACCATCGCCACGAGCAGCAGCGCCAACGTGCTGGCCCCGGCGTAGTTCGGCGGGGTGACCGCCTGGTAGTCGCGATAGATCGCGGTCGGCAGGACGTAGATCCCGGCGGGCTCGCCGAGCAGCAGCGGGACCGTGAGCAGCCCCATGCCGAGCACGAAGCCGAGGATCATGACACCGAGGACCGACGGCGCCAGGGCGGGCAGCTCGATCAGGAAGAACGAGCGGAGCCGGCTTGCGCCGCACACCAGCGACGCCTCCTCGAAGGACGGGTCGAGGGCCAGGAACGGCCCGAGCAGCAGCAGGTACTCGGCGGCCGTCGCGCCGAGGACGCTGACGCCGATCATCCCGAACCACGACTGGATGTTCAGCGGGGTCACGCCGAACATCGCGTGCAGTGCCTTGTCCACCAGGCCGACCGGCTGCTCGCCGAGCATCGCCCAGGACAGCGCGAAGAACAGCGGCGGTATGGCGAAGATCAGCACGGCCATCGGCGTGACGATCCGGCGCAGCGGGGTGGCCGTCCGGGTGACCGTCCAGGCCAGGTACACCGCGAGCGCAGTCGAGATCAGGACGGTGGAACCGGACAGGATCAGCGAGTTCGCGAACGCGTGCCACACCGCGCTGCTCGACAGCGCAGCCGTGAACCCGGACGTTGACCAGCTGGCATGGCCGAAGCCGGGAGGGGCCGTCCGGAAGGCGCCGTAGGCGAGCATCACCACCGGCCAGACGAACAGGCCGAGGGAGAGCAGGCACAGCAGGATCAGGCCGGGCGACGGCCGCCGCTGCCGACGCGCTACCCCGGGCCGGCCGACGGGCGTCCTGAGATCGGTGGTCGCGGTGGACACGGCTAGACCGCTTCTGGACTAGGCGTGGCCCGCAGCCCTGTGAGGCTGAACAGCGCCGCGGCGTTGCGCTCGAACAGCCGGGCACGGTCGGTGTCGGTCAGCCAGTCGATCTCGTCGATGAGCAGCCGGATGTCGTCGTACCAGCGGCCGGTCTCCGGGTCGCGGACCGAGCCGGTGCCCGGTTTCTCCGACCCGAACAGGCAGCGGTCCGCGCCCACGGTGCGGATCAGCAGCTCGATGGCATCGCGGGTGTACAGGCAGGTGTCATACCACAGGGTGCGGAGCTGGTCGTGGAAGCTCTCGGCGCCCGGATTGCGCGCGGCGGCGGGCATGAACCGCCCGGCCTGGTACGGGATGGCGCCGCCACCGTGGGAGATGATCAGCTTGAGCGAGGGGAAGTCCTTGTGCACGTCGGAGCCGAGCAGGCTGGCGACCGCGACCGTCTCCTCCAGGATGAAGTGCAAGCTGTAGCTCTCCCTGGCCGGCGGCCGGCATCCGGCCGAGTGGATCAGGGCGGGTACGTCCAGTTCGCAGAACGCCTCATACAGCGGGTACCAGAAGCGGTCGCCGAGCCCCGGCAGCGGCGGGCCCTGGCCCTCCATCGGGTCGGGGTTGATCAGCGCGCCGACGAAGCCGAGCTCGGTGACGCAGCGGCGCAGCTCGCCTGCCCAGGCAGCCGGACCGGTCGACGGCGACTGCGGCAGGCCGGCCATTCCCCGGAAGCGGTCCGGGTAGAGGCCGCAGACCCGGTGGATGACGTTGTTGGTCTCCTCGATGAACCACTGCACGATCCTCGCGGGGTCCTCAGAGTGCATCATCGTGTAGGGGCGGGGCGAGATCAGCTGCACGTCGATGCCAGCGGTGTCGAGGTGCTCCAGGTGAGAGATCCCGAACGCGCCGCCAGGCTGCTCAACGGCCTCCCTGAGCTGGTCGTCGGTCGCGGTCACCCGGCCGCGGCCGTGCGCGCCTCGGTGGGACAGCACATTGGCCTTGTAGGCGTACAGCGCGTCGGGAGCGCTGACATGGCCGTGCACATCGATAATCATCAGGCTGCCGTCTCCTGCTCAGTGCGGGCTGTGCGATCACGGTTCCATGTGGCGAACGCCATGCCGACGCCGGTCCCGGCCGGGGACCGGTAGGCCGGGATGTAGTCGAGGAGGTCGAACGAAAGGCCGCTCAGGGCACCGCCGGCCGTGATCCAGTTGAGAGTCTCTGACGTACCCGAGCGCAGCATGTCGGCAGGGAGCTGACCCAGCGCGGCCCCGTCGCCGCCTGCCAGGCCAGCCAGCACGGCACGGTCGAGATCCTCGAGGACCACGAAGTGGCTGAGCCCGCCGCTGGCGAAGACGGCGATGCGCGCGTCCGCGTCCCATGACTCGATCCCCGCGCGCAGGGCCTCGCCCAGTCGCCAGCACCGGGCCGGACCGGGGACGTTGGGGGGGTAGTAGGTGTTGAGGAGAACAGGCACGATGGGCACCTCGGCCGCTAGGTGCAGCCGCCGGCGCGCGAACGTGAACGCGTGCCCCAGGCTCCGTCCCCGCGGCTGCGCGGACATCACGGTCACGTCAAATTCCCGCCCGGTCAGCGCGGCCGCCAGATGCTGGCTGAGCCCGGCACCGACCGGGTAGCTGTCGGGCGCGTCGGCATGAGCCGCCCAGTTAGCCCGCTGGATGTCCTTGGGGATTCGCGCGAAGTGCTCGGCGTCGGGCGGAAGGTCCCACAGGCGCTCCCCGGTGAACAGCCCGATCGCCGGGACGCCGTCAGCGCCGAAGAGCTCGTGCTGGTCGTCGCCGACAATCACCACGATGTCAGGAGCGGCCTGCTCCAAGCGCCGGGCCAGCGCCCCGACTGCTGCCTGGGCGCGATCGAACTTGTCCTTCCAGACCGGGGCCTCCAGCTCGCCGGCCAGCCCCGGGTCGGCGTTGGCCAGCAGATCGTCGTAGCTGTGGTAGCGGCCGTCGCGGCCGAGCAGCTGGGCGTTGCGCTCGTCGCGGGCAGCATGCTCCTTCCAGAACTCCGCCGACGTGCTCATCTGGGGCGTGTGAGACGAGGCCAGCCCCAGCACTATCTCAGCCACTTCTGCTCCTCCGCTCGCGCCGTCGCGGCGGTCCTGCCTCGTCGGCTCCCAGGCGTATGGCGCCGATCTGGCCATCCGGAACCGGGACTTCCTCTGAGACAGCAGAGGGATGCTCGGCGAGCCCGGATCAATGCTCTCGTGAGCCTGCATCAGAACCGTAATGAGACGATTTCTTCCGAAAGATGTTTGATCGAGATTCTTCTCTCCCGAATCTGCGCGGTCAATGGCGATATACACCGGTCAGGCATCCCGATGGTTGTGG
>NZ_JBARCR010000253.1:0-2489 GCF_049794275.1 Trebonia sp. | reverse complement strand
GCCCACGGCGCGGCCGCGGCCACCTGCGGGGTGACCGACAGCAACGGCACCACGGGGATTTCCGTGCGGCGCACCCGGTCAGCCGCGGTCAGCCGCGCTGCCGCCCACGCGGCGAACCCGCCCGCGACGACCCAGCACATGGCCGTGACCTTCGATCCGGTTCCCGCCACGATCACGACTCACGCGCGATGTAACGCTGCTCGATCCCGCGCACCTCGGGCAGCCCGATGAAGTCGGTGAACTCGCCGAACGTCGGGAGCTCGCCAAGGAGTGCCGCCGGGGTGCCTGCCGTGGCGATCTCCTTCAGGATGCGGCGCATCGCGGCGGTGGCCGCCAGCAGCGTGCCGATCGGGAAGATCACGATGCGGTACCCGAGTTCGGTGAGCCGGTCCAGGCCCACCGGCGGCGTCTTGCCGCCCTCGGCCCAGTTGAACAGCAGCGGGACGTCGGGGAACGCCGCCGCCGCGGCCTCGATCTCCGCCTCGGAGACCAGCGCCTCGATGAACAGGACGTCGGCCCCGGCGTCGCGGTACCGCCGCGCGCGGTCCAGCGCGCTGTCCAGGCCCTCCACGGCACGGGCGTCGGTCCTGGCGATGATCACGAAGTCGGGGTCGGTGCGCGCGTCGACCGCGGCCCTGACTTTCTGCGCCATCTCGTCGGCGCCGATGACCTGCTTGCCCTCCATGTGGCCGCACTTCTTGGGCGCGACCTGGTCCTCGATATGGAGCCCGGCCACCCCGGCCGCCTCGTAGGCGCCGACGGTGCGGATCACGTTCAGCGGGTTGCCGTAGCCCGTGTCCGCGTCAGCGATCAGCGGGATGTCCACGCACGCCGCGATGCGGCCCGCGCTGTCGGCCATCTCGGTCATCGTGAGCAGGCCCACGTCGGGCCGTCCGAGCAGCGCGGCGGACGTGCCGAACCCGGTCATGTACACCGCGGCGAACCCGGCCTCCTCGACCAGGCGGGCGGCCAGCGGATCGAACGCGCCCGGCGCCACCACCGTCTGGCCCGAGTTCAGCAGCTCGCGCAGCCGGGCGGGGCCGCCGCGACGCCGGGTCAGCCGGCCCGTCACCGGACGCCCGGCCGTGGTTGCGGAAAATGTGACTGCACGCAGACGAGGTTAGCCGCCGTCACGGCGCGGGCCGCAGCAGGCCACGTTCAACCACGACAGGGACGAACAGCTGGCGGTAGCCGTGCTCGTCGAACAGCACGGTGACCTGGTCACCGTCGTACCGCTGGACGGTGCCCTCGCCCCAGTGTTCGCTCACCACCCGGGTGCCGACGCCGAACGGGATATCGCTCCGGTCTGCCGCCGGGGGAGTGCCGGTGAAGTCGCTGCGCGCGAGGTCGTTGTCGCAGTTGCCGCACGGACCCGGGTAATCCTGCCCGAAGTAGGTGAGCACGAACGAACGCCGGCACCCGGGATGCTCGGCGTAGTGGCGCATCATCGTCAGCCGGGACCGCTCGACTTCGCCTTCGCGCTCCGTCTTCTCCTCGGACGCGGTGAAGGCCTCGGCAACCGTCATCGTCCCGCTCCAGCGGGCCCCGCCGTCCGGCTGCCACGTCACCGCGCCGAGATCCGCCAGCTGGGCGATCGCGGCCGTCTGCAGGCGGGTGCCGGCTTCCGCGTCCTGGCCGGCCGCGAGCGCGGTGGCGGCCTGGACCACCGCCGCGCTGGAGACGCCGCGCGCGGTCAGGTGCCGCGCGGTCTCGAAGTCCTCATACCGGTAGAGCAGTCGCGCCTGCGACGGCGCCCCGTCCCGGCCGGCCCGCCCGAACTCCTGGTAGTACGAGTCGGGCGACGGCGGCGGGTCGTAGTGCACGACCCAGCGCACGTCCGGCTTGTCGATCCCCATCCCGAACGCGACGGTGGCCGCGATGACCCGCGCCGTGCCGTCGAGGAACGCCGCCATCGCGTCCTGCCGGGCGCGCGAGGCCAGCCCGGCGTGATAGAGCGTCATCCGCTCCCCGGCCGCCGCGAGCGTGTCGTGAGCCGCCTTCGCGTCGGCGTGCGTCGCCGCGTAGACGATCCCAGGCCCCTCGAACTCGGTCGCCGCACGGACGAGGTGCTGCTGCTTTTCCTTGACACTCTGTGCCCGGCGGACCGACAGGAAGATGTTCGGCCGGTCGAAGTCGCCGATCACGGTCTCCGGCTCGCGCATGCCGAGCCGTTGTACGATCTCCTGGCGCACCGGCGGCGCCGCGGTGGCGGTCAGCGCCAGGCGCACCGGCGCGCCGACGGCCTCCGCCTGCGCTCCCAGCAGCATGTAATCGGGGCGGAAGTCATGGCCCCACTGGCTAATCAGGTGGGCCTCGTCCACGACGAAAAGACCCGGCGCCGCGCGCGCGAGCGTCTGACGGGTCTCCGGGTTAGCGAGTTGCTCCGGCGACAGGAACACGAACGTGTCGGGACGGCATGAGTCCAGCAGCGCCGCAGCGCGGGTGCCGGCCGACTGGCGCGAGTTCAGGACGATGGCGTGCAGGCCAGC